>DATBEF010000032.1:0-3953 GCA_036269625.1 Bryobacteraceae bacterium
TCATCAAATTTGTCGAGTCCGCCAAACTCGGTCCCTATCCATAGAACGTTTGACCGGTCCTCATAGATGAAACTGATCGTGTTATCGCTCAAACTGTTCGGAATTGCGAGGGAATGCTGATAAGTGAGAAAGCCACTGCCTTTTGCGTTGCGTCTGCTCAGCCCCCCGCCGGACGTTCCGATCCAAAGAGTTCCGTTGTGGTCCTCATATATGGCGGCTATTGAATTGTTGGGGAGTGAAGAGGCACTTTCGGGATCATGCCTATACACGCTGAATGTATATCCGTCGAACCTATTCAACCCATCTTGTGTGCCGAACCACATGTATCCTGTACGGTCCTGAACAATGCACCGTATGACACTCTGCGAAAGGCCCTGCGCGCCTCCAAGGCGCCTAAAAGAAAGTTGTTCCGTTTCAAACTGCCCGGCATGGAGCAAGCTCCAGTTGGAGAGCCACAGGAGAATCGTGACAAACGTCAACCGCATAGAGTCTAGCAAGCATCATAACGCCGATGTTAGTAGCAACGGGATAGCTGAGCTTTCGTGGATAGACGGCGGGTTCGCGTTATAGACAAGTGGAACGTTTTAGGTTCGCGAGGCGCCAATGGTAGGATGCCGTTAGGTTGAACAGCACACAACGCATTTTCGCAACGCTCGCGACGCTCTTGATAGCTGCCGCATGCGGACCGCCGCCTCCAGCTCCTATTCCCAGCCTTACGCCGTTGCAGGCGCAAGAGTTGTTGAATCAGGACCGGAAGGCACAAAACTGGATGAAATTTATCACCAGCCAAGGCGGATCCTGCCAGTACTCGATCGATCTTCCCGACCAGTCCGGACACCCGTCAACAATCGATATCAATCATGTCGTAACCTGCGGCGGAAGACCGGCGCCAAAAATGTTCGACGCCACGGTCTCATTCGCATACGACAAAGCCGCCGGCCGTTGGGTGATTACGCGTTTTATGAGTTAGCCAATTGCGCTGACGTTCAAATCACGCGCAGCGCTTCTTCCAAAGACTCGATAAAGAAATACTCGCCCCACATCACTGATTCGTCTACGCCCAGGCCCTTGTGAATGTGGTAAACGCCGCCTTTTAGTATCCCTTCCCAAGCGGGTTCCGAACTGGCCAAATACTTGGTACAGAGTGATCGCAGAATGTGAATGGCGGTGGACCAGTAGAAATGGCCTTTCATGGGATCGGCAATCAGGCGGCAAAGGCGCATTAGACCTGAGGCGGTAATTGCGGCGGCGGACGTGTCTACCAGTATTCGGTTTTCGATAGGCGCGTTGTAATCCCAAGGCGGCACGCCGTCAGTAGGTGTATGTGCAATGTAGTAGTCGGCGCAAGCTTCGGCGCTGGCCAGGAAGCGCGGGTCGCGGCTGAATTCATAGGATGTCCCGAAACCATATAGCGACCACGCCAAGCCCCGGGACCAGCAGGAATCGCCGCGAAACCCCTGCTGCGTGGTCTGGCGCAAGAACTCGCCGGTTTCTAAATCGAAGATACCCTCATGCGCGGTGGAGCCGTCGCCGCGGACCAAAACTCGCCGGGTCGTCATGCAATGGCGGATGGCGATGTCGCGCAGTTTTTTATCATTCAGCTCGCGCGCCGCATAAAAAATGATTCCGACATTCATCATGATGTCGATGAAAATAGAATCTTCCGCCACAAAGGACCGCAGGAATTGGCCGGCTTCATTGAACCGCAGCGCCAGAGTCTTACCCGCCTGTAAAACCACTTCGCGCAGCGCCGGATCTCTGGAGATCTGGTGCCAGCGGTGATATGTCGATAAGAAAATGAAGCCGAGGTCGTGCACATCGCGGTCCAACTTGCGATCTTCTAAAGGTTTGGTATAGCGGATCGCCTGCTCAAGCCAGAACTTCGAGTCTGGCTTATCCGGCCCCAAGTGGCGATAGAAGATCCACATCATGCCGGGCAGGAAGCCATCGCACCAATGAGTCCAGGCAGGCTTGTCATGTTTCCACTTGCCGCCCTCCGTGTACATCGGATAGAAGTCCGGATGCGCTTCGATCAGGCGCTTGACCTGACTCTGTCCGAAGGCAAGAGCGTCTTCAAACAGCTTCCTATCCGAATCGTAGTTGAATTGAATCACGTGTTCCCCTGCGCGCCATTATAGTTGGCCGCACGAACGGCAGCCCTACGCGGTAGCGGTTGCGGCGTTCAGCAGGGACGCCTGATCGTGCGATGTCAATTCGCCAATCCGGCCAATGGCTACATCGGCCGGACGATATTGAGCTATCGCTTTCGCGTCGATCGCATAGTGGCCTTGACGGACGAAAACGGTAGTAACGCGCGGCCCCCAAATGTTCTTAATCGCCTCCAGAATGCGCAGCTTGTCGTCCACTATTACGTAATGCTCAGCCGGAAAGCGCCGTTCCACATCCTCCAATTCCTGCTCTTTATGGACGTAGATTAGAACGTTGCCGCGGAAGACTTCATACAGGCCCGAGCCATACACCTTATGCGGCTGGAAAACTACGTCGCCGTCGGAGAGGATTGCGGCTGTTCCCCATCGCTGCACATGCTCGACCACATCGATGGAATTTGGGAACAGCCGGTTTGCGAACGGATAGCGCATCAGGTAATAGGAGACTTCGAGGAGATGCGTTTCGTGCGGATAGTCGACACGGTAACGCTGCAGCGCACCCAGATAATCGGCGTAGCCCAACTCCGACCGCAGATGTTCGAAGATTTCCCAATAACGTTTCGAATTGAGCGCTCCGACCTTAGCATCCAGGTGGCGCCGGAGGTCTGCGGTAACGCGGTCGTTATCAAGCAGAGTGTTGTCCACGTCAAACAGGAAGACGTTTTTCGCGTGTGGCATAGGCGGCAAGTAGCTTAGCACTTCTTGTCCGCCGGTGCGGCTATTCTCAGTGAGAAACGGCCATTTCTCCCGGAGTGCAGGCTGGACCAAGCGCGGGGTTGCCCGCCTCATAGTAGTGCCCATGCCATAAGAGCGGGCTTGCAAGAGCTGAACCGCTCCACACGGTCAGGTAGACGCCGTCACTGGCGCTGCATTCGCGAAACGTCCTATGCTGGCCGTTTTGATCGAGATCGGCTACAACGTTGTTGTCTTGTATTGTGAACGGCGCGGACGTTCCCACAACGGCAAACATCGGAACCTGCTTGGGAACGGCGGCGTCGGCTTGAATGTTGAGTTCGTAGCTGGAGACATTAGCGTTCAGATCTTTGGTGATGGGACACGCGCTGGCGCTCGGCGCTTTGACTTGAGCCTGGGTGAACGACTGTGGGGCAGTGGGGATGACCAGGGTAATCGGGCTATCCGGAGCAAGGTTGGCATTGGCGATCTGGGCGCAAGTTCGGCTGGCGGTACGCACCGCGATGCCAATTTTGGGTGCGTAATTGGCGGCGGCCGGAGCTGAACTTGCGGGAGCTTCGCTATTTCGTTTCGGGGCTGACCCGCAGGATGCCAGCAGGACCACAAGTACCGGTAGGGCTACGTGGGCGATTGGACCGGATTTGCGCAGATTCACGATGGATAGATGCCGGCCTAAACCAAAGTGCGACGAGGAGAGTTTGATGGGAGCACGTTGATGGCGCCGGCGGGGCGTTCGCCCTGGAGTGCCTGGAGAATGTCATGAGCAGCAGCGCGTTCAATAGCTAAGCGCACATGCGCGACGGCGGAACCGAGATGGGGCGTGAAGAGGGTTTGCGGATGATCGCGAAGGCGCTCAGGAATGTCCCGCGGCCGGTCCAGGCGCGCCCAATCTTCCATCTCGAACGTGTCCGCGGCATACCCGCTCAGACGGCCGGATTCGAGAGCATCGGCAACTGCTTCTTCGTCCACAATAGACCCGCGGGCAACATTCACTAAGCACGCGCCCGGCTTCATCTGGACGATTGTCTTCTCGTTAAACAGATGCAGCGTCTCGGGAGTGAGCGGCAGTAGTGGGACGACGAAATCGCTCGA
>DATBEF010000054.1:0-9839 GCA_036269625.1 Bryobacteraceae bacterium
GTCAAATCAACGGTCACGATGACCTTAGAGCTAAATTTACTAACCGCGTGCCGCTTGCTCCAGTAGCCCTTCTTCGTAGCGCTGACGCTATATTCCTGATCCGGGTTCAATCCATCGAAATGATAGGAGCCCTTTGCGTCGGTGCGCTGCGAGATCACCTGCTGGGTCGAAGCGTTCTCCAGTTCCACTGCCGCATCGGCCGCCGGTTCCCCGCCCCGGTAGATGACGGTGCCGTGAATCGAGCGCTGGTGGCTTTGGGCGGACGCGAGAGCCGTAGCCAGCAGCAGACAAGCGAGTCGCCGGCGGACAATTCCCTTCTGTGGAGCGAATCCCATGTCACTAAGAGGACGCGCTCAGGAGATTCCTGTTACTCGCCTGGGTCTACTCACCAAGGAACTGGACGACTACGGTACGCCTATGCGGTTGAGCGCGGTGTTCGAAGACGTACAAACCCTGCCACGTGCCCAGCGTCATCTCGCCATCCGCGACCGGAATCGTCAAACTGGTGTGCGTAAGGGTCGATCGTATATGCGAAGTCATATCGTCGGGACCCTCCGCCGTATGCCGATAACCTCGCACATCTGCCGGAACCAATCGTTCGAAAAAATCCCGCAAATCCAGCATCACGTCCGGGTCCGCATTCTCCTGAATCACCAGCGACGCCGAAGTGTGCTGTATGAATACAGTAAGCAGGCCGTTACTGGCCGACTGCTTGGATAGCCACCCGGACACCTGATCGGTAAAGGCGTAGAATCCCTTCCCGTGAGTAGGAACCGTCAGCGTAGTTGCGGCGATTCTCACAGCAACAACTACTCGACCGTTACGCTCTTGGCAAGGTTTCGGGGCTGATCCACATCACAACCGCGTCGCACCGCAATGTGATACGCCAGAAGCTGCAACGGGATCATCTCCAGCAGCGGTAACAGCAACTCACGCGTGACCGGAATGGTAATCACATGATCGGCCATTTTCGCCACTTCCTCATCGCCCTCGCACGCCACTGCAACCACGATGCCGCTACGCGCTTTTACTTCTTGTATATTCGAGATCGTCTTTTCGTAGTGAACCTGGCTTTCCTCGGACTCCGGATCGCGCGTCGCCAGCACCACCACGGGCAGGCTTTCATCGATCAACGCGTTGGGCCCGTGCTTCATCTCGCCCGCGGGATAGCCTTCGGCATGTATGTACGAAATTTCCTTCAGTTTCAGCGCCCCTTCGAGCGCAATCGGGAAATGTATGCCTCGCCCGAGATACAGGAAGTCGCCGGCGCGAAACAGCGTGCGCGCCAATTTATCGTAGACCGCCGTATCGGCTAACACATGCTCCAGTTTGCCCGGGATGCGGCTGAGTTCCTGCACCAATGTGCGCGACGCTTCCGCATTTAACGTCTCCCGGACCTGCCCGAGATACATCCCTAAAATCAGGAGCGCCGTGATCTGTGAGGTGAACGCCTTAGTTGACGCCACGCCGATCTCTGGCCCCGCATGCGTCAGCAGCGTCCCAGATGCTTCGCGCGTGATCATCGATCCCACGACGTTACAGATCGCGAGCGTCTTAGATCCCTTACGCTTCGCCTCGCGCAGCGCAGCCAGCGTGTCTGCCGTTTCTCCCGATTGCGAGATCACGATCGTTAGCGTGTTCGCCGGAACGATCGGGTCACGATACCGGAACTCACTGCCGTAATCGACTTCCACGGGGATCCGCGCCAGCCGTTCGATGATGAACTTGCCAGCCAAGCCGGCGTGCCAACTCGTTCCACAAGCAACAATCTTGACTTGCTGGAACGAACGGAAATCGGCTTCCGAAATGCTCACTTCATCGAGAAACACGCGCCCGGTTTCGAGTCCCAACCGTCCCAGCATCGTGTCCCGAATCGCGCGTGGCTGCTCAAACACTTCTTTCAGCATGAAGTGCTTGTAGCCGCCCTTTTCGGCCATGATCGGGTCCCACAGAATATGTGAGATCTGTCTCCGCACGGTCTTCCCATCGAAATCCGTCAGCCGCACGCCCTCGGGCGTCAAGATGGCCATGTCGCCATCGTTCAAAAAGAACATGTCGCGCGTGTAGCTTAAAATCGCCGGCACGTCCGAGGCAACAAAAAACTCATTCTCGCCAAGCCCAATAACGACCGGCGGTCCCTGGCGAGCCGCGACAATCTTGTTCGGGTCGGAGCTCGATACCGCGCTGATTGCGAAAACGCCAGTAAGCTGCTTTACCGCTTCCCGGACGGCGGATTCTAAATTTCCCGAGAAATACTTCTCGATCAGGTGCGCAATGATCTCGGTATCGGTCTCTGTCTTGAACTCGTGCCCCTCCTTTGCAAGCTGCTTTTTCAGGGTCAGGTAGTTCTCCACGATGCCGTTATGAACCACCACGATTTCGCCTTTGCAATCGCGGTGAGGATGCGCGTTCTCTTCGGTCGGACGGCCATGCGTCGCCCAGCGTGTATGGCCAATGCCATATGATCCAGCCAGCGGCTTCGCTCGTATGGCCTCTTCCAGATTTCGCAGCTTACCGGAGGCGCGACGGATCTCCAGCTTTTGGCTGCCATTCATTACGGCGATTCCGGCCGAGTCATAGCCGCGGTATTCCAGCCGCCGCAGGCCATCCACTATCACCGGTACTGCTTCCCGGTTTCCGACGTAGCCAACAATTCCACACATAGCTAAGCTTTCGCGCTCACCTCAATCCAGGATTTCGACCCGGTAATCTTCAATTACGGGATTCGACAGCACGTCCCGCGCCACTTCGTCGAGCAGCCTCGACCCCTCCTCTCGCGATGTGCCGTCCGCCAGTGAGATCTCAAAGAACTTACCCTGCCGCACCGACGTAATCTGCCGATGGCCCAGACCGGCCAGAGCGGCCCGTATCGTCTGGCCCTGCGGATCGAGCACCGTGGTTTTGATGGACACGTAAACGCGAGCTTTCATCGAACCTCCATTGTAGGGGCCGGGAGGAACGACCGTGGGTGCTGTACTGTGGCCGCCTGTGGTCCAAAGCCGCGAGAACTAAGCTAAGTAATTGTGACTGAGCGGGTTGGCGCGTTCCGCACACATTGCTAAATTCTTCTGCGATGGGTGTGAACAGGAGCTTTTTCCACAGGTTCCAAACAAATCTGTGCAAATTGTTTCCAAACTCTATCCTCTTCCCGATAAGATAACGAGAAGCAAGGAGTCCGTCCGATCCTCAAGATCTGCATTCTCGCGAGCAGCAGTGCCGGAAACGCGGCGTTCATCGCGACCGGCCGCACGCGTATTCTGATCGATGCGGGTTTGAGCCGGCGCGAGGTCGCCAAGCGTCTCGCGGCCATTGGCGAAGACCTGGAACTCTTAGACGCTATTCTGATCACCCACGAGCATTCCGACCACACCTGCGGTCTAGCGGCCCTTTGCGGCGCTCGTCGAAGGTCAGGAGTGCGCAAAATTCCCGTCTACCTGACCAAGGGTACGGCAGAGTATATCGATTGGGGCGAGACAACGGGCGAGACACACAGCGGACCAGAGCCGGTGCTCGAGCGCTTTCAAGCGGGCTGCCGTTTTACGGTCGGCGACTTCGATATCTCCAGTTTCACCATCCCGCATGATGCTGCCGATCCTGTCGGCTTTACAGTCTCAGCCCAGGGCGTCAAAGTGGGGCTCGCTACGGATCTCGGCTATATCCCGGACTCACTCCGAATCCACCTCGGGGGCACGGATGTTCTGGTGCTCGAATCGAATCACGATCTCGAAATGCTGCGTGTCGGGCCGTACCCCTGGCCGGTCAAACAACGCGTCATGAGCCGCCGCGGTCACCTCTCGAACGAAGTAACTGCGGAATTCATTAAGAACGATCTGGACACGCGCGTCTCGACACTCGTTCTAGGCCACATCAGCGAGCACAACAATCATCCCGAACTGGTTCGCGCGGCCGCCGCGAAAGCTCTTAACGGCCGGGCCCTTTTCACTCGCCTGGTCGTCGCCGAGCCCGGCGTTCAATCCGAAGTCTTTGAATACTAACGTAGCCGCCGCTACGCCCTCCATTGCTAACGGTTAGGGAGAGCATCCTGGTTAGTTCTCACTTCCGATAGCTTCGTCTCCTCCGGCACATCCGTCGGGCTCGCAAAATGTAATCGATATTCGTCCGGGTCCTTCACAAGAAAGTCCCACAAACCATTGCCAACCTGTGGTTCCGAAGCCTCCAGACTGCGTGACTGAAACTCGTCGTAGAGCGCCAGAGCGTCTTCGCATTGGAAGTTAAGCGATACGCCCTCCCCGAGCTTTCCCTGCGGCGCCCGCGCTTTCGCGAACTCCTGTAACATTAACGCCGCGCCGCCACGCGCCAGCCAGCACCACCGGATCTTTCCATCGACTACCCATTGATTCTTCATCTCAAAGCCAAGGCCGTCGATGTAGTACCGCAGCGACTTCTTCATATCCATCACAGCGAAAAACGGGACCACGTCTTTGACATTCGTCCGGGTCTCGTATTGAGCACTCATCGCTTTGCCTCCGCGCTCTACAAATGATACCGGCCGTGATTAGTTCGAAAAGGCTGGCACGGGAGCTCCTTAAACCGTTTGAAGTGCCGGTTGCTCCGCAAGAAAGTGCTCATAATGAGTTCATGGCGATTCTCGATTGACTGCGATCGTGTCAAGGCGCCCTCCGATTTCACGCTTCTTTGCCAACGTGGGCCTCATTCTGAGCCTGTACGCCGTCGTTACCTCCGCTCAAACGCCGCCAAGCCCCAGCATCAAAGTGAATGTGCGGGAGGTTCTGGTCCCTGTAGTCGTCACAGATAAGAGCGGCCACTACGTTACCGATCTGACCGCCGCCGATTTTCAGGTACTCGAAGACGGAACGCCGCAGAAGATTGTGGCCTTCCGCAACAACGTAGCTCCCGGCTCAATGCCCGCAGCCGAGGCGCCCCAGCATGCCCCGGCACGTCCTCCGAACGTAGCGGCGTCCGCTCCAGACGCGCAGGCGGCCACCCTGAATGCCAGCCCCAAACGAACTTTTCTAATCTGCGTCGATACACTGCACTCCGCATTCGACAGCTTCGCCCGAGTCCGGACAGCTCTCAAAAAACTCTTTGAAGAGGAACAGCCCGGCGATTCTCAATACGCTCTCATCTCGCTCGGGTGGGCGCCGCACGTCATCGTTGATTCCACCCGCGACCCCCAAACTATTCTTAACGCGATTGGGAGCAAAGCCTTCCTGAAAACAATCCAGGATAGCGAAGCCGCCAACATCGCCAGCTCCATCCACCAATTCGTGGAGCTTATGCGCGCGTACTGCAGCGCTTGCGCCTGTGGCCCGGTGAGCACGGATGGCCCGAAATGCTCGCTCTATCGTGGACAAGTGCAATTATTCCTGCTCAGCTATGCGGAACGCGCATCCACCCAGAACCAAAATTTTCTCAGTCAGCTAAACCGGCTGATCTCGGCCATCGCTAGCATGCCGACCAGCCGTACGGTCGTCTTCCTCTCCGATGGATTCAATAGGTTCCCAGGGCAGGAGCTGGAGGGCATTCTGAAAGGCTTCGAGGTTCGGGACCGAAGCTTCCGCTTTAATCCGCGCGATCTGCAGCCGCAGCTCGACGAGGTGTTAAGACACGCGGTCCGGTACGACGTTCGGTTCTACACGCTGGACTCGCGCGGGCTCTACACTTCGCCGGATATTCCCGGCACCGGAGAAGACGCAAGCTTTGGTTCCCCCCCGCCGCCATCACTCGTCAGGGAAAGCATGTTTGTCGCCAACGAGAACGGAGACGCCATGGCGGAGTTGGCTCGTGAGACCGGAGGTCTGTTCTTCGAAAACACGAACGACCTGCTGAAAGGCATCCGCCGCGCCTTCGCTGATGGCCGCGAAGGCTATACTCTCGCCTATATTCCGACGAATACATTGATGGATGGTAAATTTCGGAAGATTACCGTCGAAGCCAAAGGCCAGAAGCTCCACGTCGCATCGAAGACTGGCTACTGGGCTACTCCGCAATAATCTCTAAATGGCGCTTGAGCAGAAGATATCTGAGCTTCAGAGCGACGGATTTTGCGTGCTTAAGGCGCACTTCCCGAAAGCCCAGATTCAAAGTTGCCGCGATGCGTTTTGGCCGATTCTCGCGCAGTATCTGCAACAGCATCAGAACACGCCCAATCGCGGTCCTCACCGTTACTTTCTTCCGATGCCTTTTGACCCGCCTTGTTTCACCCCGGAATTTTTCTTCGATCCGGTCGTTCTTCAGATTGTGCGGAGTGCGCTGGGCGAGAGGATCGTAGCCGACCAATGGGGCTGCGATGTATGCCTCGAAGGATCACAACACCAAGGCCTCCATGTTGATTTTCAGCGGCCTTTATTTCCAGACGATCCTTGCCTCGTTCTGCCGCCCTATATCCTCGTGGTCAGCTTTGGCCTAATCGACATCACTCTGGCCCATGGCCCCATCGAGATTGCACCGGCCACTCATCGGATGCCCCGGCATGAAGCGCTGGCCGCCATTGAGCGTTCGGAAATCGTGATTCGCCCCGTGCCTCTTGAGTCAGGCGATGTGCTGATACGGCATCCTTGGGCATTCCATCGAGGAACGCCGAACTTAACTCGAGATCCCCGTCCCTTGCTCACGATTCGTTACGTTCGCCGCTGGTATAACGACGATAGCCGCGACGTAAACCCGCTTCCAAACACTGTTTGGGAATCGCTTACCACCGCCCAACAAGCTCTTATGCGATTTCCGCGCTCCTGACCTCCGTGCGCCCTTAGAATTCAGCCTGAATCACCCGGTGTTGCGCATCTTCAAGCGCGGTGCAGCGAAACAGCGACTGGCCAGGATTCCCAAACCGCAAGTCGGTCAGCTCCACCTGTGTCACTTCCTGTTGATCCAGAGTAGCTGGGGACTCCGTCCACAACGGAAAACGCGCGAAATACGAGAAGTACCGGAACGTCTCCGTCCGCCGCGCGCTGATCACCGCCAGCGTTACCGGAGCCTTGAAATAAACCGTTCCCAGCTCGGGTTCGAAACTCTGATATGGATCGAACTGCGAATAAATTCGGTACGCTTCAGCTGTCTCAACGATCGCGCGCCAGTGCAGCGGATTAATTGATTCCGGCATGGCCGCTGCCCGCATGGGGATGCTACCTCCATATAAGCGCGTGTTCAATTGCCCTACGGCCTCGCCGTGCAAATACGCGCGTCCCAAGCCCCACACCAGAAAGAAGGCTAAGGCGAAAATGGACACGCCACGGCCTCGCGTCTTGTGCGCTCCAATTTCCTGGCTCACCAACCCGGCTAATACCGGCCACAGCGCCGCGAACAGCAGTATCGACAGGATCGCCAAGTCCCACAATGAAACCAGGTCCAGATGAAACCAGGCTGAGGAGAAGGGCAGTAGCAGGCGTATACCGTAGCTGTTAGTCCAGTCGAGCAATAGGTGACTCGCAACGCCAATGCAACAGAGCAGCCACGCGCGCGTCCAGAAAAGCCGTTGACGGCTGAACAACGCCACCAGCGCCACGGAGAGCACCGCCATTATCGGCAACGCAAGGAGAGAATGCGTGTACCCCCGATGGACTTCTAGGTAACGCAGTCGCCCGCTTAGCAGCCCGAGAATGTCAGAATCCGGAATGTTGGCCGAAACTAGGAGCAGAAACGTAGCGCGCGGACAGATCCGGTCCAGTCCAGCACGCGCCAACGCGAGACCCGTCAGCGAGTGCGTCACGTTGTCCATGGACGGTTCGCTGCTGCTTACCTAAACGCACACCGGAATCGCTGCATAAGCCTGCTCGCGGACCATGTACTCAGGGGGCACCAATAGCGTCAGGGCATCCGGGAGAATTTCCACTGAAAAGGGTACTCTCCCCGTCAACTCACCATCCACTTGCACGTAGACGTCGCCAGCCGACGGCTGATTGCAAGTCACCGATTGAGCACGCAGCACAGTCACACCCTTCATCCGATCCACGCATTTCAGGGCTACGCCCAGCAGATAGGGAAGATATTGGATGCTCAACTTTCCACGGAACAGGACCACTTCAAACTCGTTCAGCAGCAGCGATGCGCCCCTCGCGATTTCCAGATCGCCGCCATAGTTGCGCACCCGGCTAATCAACGCGAAGCTCGCTTCGTAACTCTTTCCGTCCGCGATCACTTCGAATTCGCGCAGCGGCCGCATTGCCTGAAAAAGACCGCCCACGTAATACGCCAGCTTGCCGGTCAGCGCCTTTAAGTCCAGGTCCAGGTGATACACGATTTCAGCATCCAGCCCGGCCCCGGCCATAAGCAGGAACACTCGCCGTTCTCCGCCTTCCCGGTTCAATAAGCCCGCCGCAATCCGTCGCGGCTGCATGCTCGAAATCTGGGCCGCGGCTTTTTCGATATTAATGGGCATCCGCATCTCCCGTGCCAGCACATTGGCTGTGCCGCCAGGAAGAATCGCCAATGGCGTTCGACTATTCACCAATCCGTTGGCCACTTCGTTGATGGTTCCGTCGCCGCCCGCCGCAATCACCAGGTCGCACCCGTCTTCCACCTGATGGCGCGCCTGTTCAGACGCGCTACCCGGTCCCGACGTGGGCACCAACACCGCCTCAATTCCCTGGCGCGACAACAACTCAGTGGTACGGTGGAGCGAGCGCGCACTCCGCGACACGCCTCCCGCAAACGGGTTGTAGATCACGGCGGCGCGCTTCGCTTTAAAGTTTTCCGAGCTTGTCATTATAGGTTTACGGATGGAGCAGAAGCCTCAACAACGTGCCGAGACGCTGCGGCGGGAACTGGAGCACCACGAATACCAGTATTACGTACTCGATCAGCCCGAAATCACCGACGCCGAATATGACGCATTATTTCGCGAATTGCAAGCGCTCGAAGCTGAGCATCCCGAGCTCCGCACGCCCGACTCCATTACCCAGCGTGTAGGCGGCCAGCCGCGCGAGGATATCGCCAAAGCTCCGCATAGTTCGTCCATGTTGAGCCTCGATAACGCGCTCAACGAAGCCGAATTACGCGAATTTGATGCCCGTGTCCGTACGCTTCTGGGTCCCTCGGCGCCGTTCTCCTACGTTGCGGAACTCAAGCTCGATGGTCTTTCCATGGCAGCCCGCTACGACGCAGGCCGTCTCCAGCTTGCACTCACGCGAGGTAACGGCAACATCGGCGAAGACGTCACGGCCAACGCCCGCACTATCCGATCCCTTCCTTTGCGTGTCCGCCCGCACACGCTCGCGGATATCCCCTTCGAAGTTCGAGGCGAGGTCGTGATGCAGCGCCGCTCCTTTGAACGACTCAACCAGAAGAATGAAGAGGCCGGTCTTCCTCGCTTCGCCAATCCTCGCAATGCGGCCGCCGGCGCTCTACGCGCTCTCGATCCCGCCATCACCGCCGCCCGGCAACTGGACTATTTCGCCTACTTCCTCTTGCGCGACGGCCGTCCTTTCTTTGAAAGCCACTGGGAATCGCTCAACGAACTCGATCGCGCTGGGTTCAAAGTCAACCCGCAACGCGCCAAATGCGCGAACCTGGACGAATTGCTCGCGTTCATCCGGGCGTGGGAATCGAAACGCGACGATCTGCCTTACGAAATCGATGGCGTCGTCGTTAAAGTTGATTCGCTCGCGCAACAGGACCAGCTCGGCTGGACAGCCAAAGCTCCGCGCTGGGCAATCGCCTTCAAGTTCCCCGCCCGCCAGGCTGCAACAGTTCTCGAGAGCATTGAAGTTCAGGTCGGTCGAACCGGCACGCTGACACCCGTCGCTCACCTGAAACCCGTTATCATCTCTGGCGTCACCGTCTCGCGCGCCACGTTACACAATGAGGATGAGATTGCCAGGCTAGGTGTCGAGATCGGCGACACAGTGCTTGTCGAACGC
>DATBEF010000068.1:0-10527 GCA_036269625.1 Bryobacteraceae bacterium
TCCTAGTCCCTAAGCCCAAAGAAGTTCATTGAGCGGCATCTGCTTTCAAAAGCGCAAAGGGTGCGGCATGCCGCCAACACAGTGTCAGAAACTCGGGCGGCCATGCCGGGCCCGTTTTGCGCGAGTCCCCTAGAAGCCTGCTGGCGTGCGCTTCCGCATACACGTTGGCTAAGAAAAGGAAATGGGAATGAGTTGGTCATCAGTAGCAAACCGCTATTTTGTATTCGTCTGGGCGATTTGTAGTTTGGCCCGGGCTGGAACGGAATCGACAAACGTTCGCGGCGTGATCCACGACCCGGAGCATCGGCCGGTGGAAGGAGCGCAAGTGACACTAGACTGCCGCGACCCGGCCTTCTCCGAAGTGCGGCAGTCGGATGCAAACGGTGAATTTGTGATGGAGAGCGCACCCGAGAGTAGCTGTTCCATCACGGTTGCGAAACAAGGCTTCGACGCACTGACCCAAGACATCGATATAGCCGCGGGTAAGACGGCAATTCTTCATCTGCAGCTGCAAATCGAAGGAGTCAAACAGACGATAGAGGTGTCGGGAGCGGCCGCCAGATTGGCGAATCAAACATCGACGGTGCAAACCTTGGTCTCCTCCCAACAGATTGCGCAAACTCCCGGTGCGGACCAGACCAACAGTTTGAGCATGATCACAGACTTCACGCCTGGAGCAACGATGGTCCACGACATGCTCCATATGCGCGGAGGCCACCAGGAGAACTGGTTCTTCGATGGCATTCCCGTAATCAACACCAGCATCGCCGCGAACGTGGCGCCGTTGATCAATCCTAAGAATGTTGAGGAACTCGAAGTGGAGCGCGGCGGCTATTCGAGCGAATATGGCGACCGAACGTACGGCTTTTTCAACGTAGTCACCCCCAGTGGCTTCGATCGCGATAACGAAGCGGATCTTGTATTGGCCGGCGGCAATTTTTATTCAACAGACGACCAGCTCAGCGTAGGAGGGCACACACAACGATTCGCCTATTACGCGAGCGTGGACGGCAATCGCTCCGAGTTGGGTCTTTTGAATCCAACGCCGCAGGTTATTCATGATCAGGAGAGCGGAGTGGGAGGCTTTCTCTCGCTTCTCTACAACGCGGGCCCGAAAGACCAGTTCCGGTTAATTAGTTCAGTGCGCGAGGATCACTATCAAGTGCCGAATACCCAGGACCAACAGGATTCCGGCATTCGCGACACAAATGTTGAGCAGGATCGTCTGGTGGGCTTTCATTGGACGCACTCGTTTTCCGATGGCATACTATTCACGCTTGCGCCCTACTTTCACTACAACCAGGCGCATTACCTGGGTGGCCCAAATGACACGCCCTATATTCTCGATGACAACGATAGGTCCGATTACTTTGGGGGCCGGGCCGTCTTGCAAATACAACGGAAGCGCCATAATGCCCGGATAGGAACGGAGATCTGGGGCGAGAAGGATAACGCGTTCTTCGGGCTCACCGCCAATCCGGCTGTCTCAACTCCTCTGGCCCAAAGTGAAAAACACGGAGCGAACTCGGACGCGATCTTCCTGGAGGATCAGTACAAGGCGACTTCGTGGCTGACGCTGGATTTGGGATTGCGGCTTACCCACTACGGCGGTCTGATCAACGAGAATGCCACGGATCCCCGTGTCGGAGCCGCAATCCGCATTCCCCGCTTAGGGTGGACTTTGCACGGCTACTATGCCTATTACTATCAGCCGCCACCGCTGAATAGCCTCTCGGGGCCGCTGCTGCAGTTCGCAGTTACGCAGGGTTATGGATTTATTCCTTTACCGGGTGAACGCGATATTCAACATGATTTCGGGCTAACGATCCCCGTGCGGGGATGGTCCCTAGATGTCGACAACTTCCATACCAGCGCGCGTAATTTTCTGGACCATGATGCTGTCGGAAACTCCGGCATCTTCATTCCGCTCACTGACCTCGGGGCAATTGTTGCGGGAACAGAGGTTTCACTGCGCTCGCCACGGCTCTTTCATACAGCGGAATGGCGAGTCTCCTACTCCAACCAAACAGCACAAGGAATGGGGCCGGTTACCGGTGGCCTTCTCGAAGATGCTCCGATTGGAACTTTCTGGCTGGACCACGACCAGCGCAATACGCTTTCGACAGTGCTTTCGCTCACATTGCCACGCGGGTTCTGGGGGAGCTGCGTTTACAGCTTCGGTTCGGGCTTTCTGGATGGCAATGGCCCCCAGCACCTCCCGCCGCACTCCAGCGCCGACTTGTCGATCGGAAAGCACTTCGGCGAAAACTGGTCGCTTTCCGCCAATGCCGAAAATATCGGCAACGAACGATATCTGCTCGACACCAGCAATACCTTCGGCGGTACTCACGTGGTGAATCCGCGACAAATCTACGGTGAGCTCCGCTACCGCTTTCATTTCTGATTCTCGGCCCGTTACCAAAATGGAACTGCCGGTCCAAAACGGCGCGCCGAACGGTTTCATTAAGGGACTCTGACCGAATCAATAGCCCAAGACGCCGTTTGTTTGCTGCTACTTGCGGAGCCGCCAGCCCTGGCCAGGGATTTGCGAATCAAGAGGCATGAACATCTGGATCATCCTCCTGGCCGCCCAAATTCTCGTGACCGTATTTGCACTGCTCCGCGAACCGAATAAAGACGAGCGCTTCGAAGAAGACAAGCTCGGGTATCGCAGCTAAGGCAGCAGATCCAGAACTCGCTGAATAGCGTCGGGGCTGATATAGAAATGGGGCGACATGCGCACCCAGCCTTGACGCGGCGCGGCAGTTACCCGATTGCGTTTCAGATCGCTTACGATCGCCCGGTTGTCCAGAGTCGGGTGACGGAAGCTGACAATGCCCGAGCAGGTCCCTGGCGTTCGGTCAATCATTACTTCGTATCCCTTAGCGCGGACTCCGGAGTCAAGTAGATCGGCGAGATGAGTAACCGCCCGCTGCACGTTCGGAATACCGGCTTCGAGAAGCAGTTGGAGGGATGCGCGTTGGCCGAAACATCCGATCGTGTTCAGGGTGCCGCATTCATACCGGCCGGCATCGGCGCGGGGCGTCATGTCTCGCGAAGCGTAGTCGGCGTAACTGGCGGCGTTGGTCCAGCCAAACTCAACCGGCTCAATCTGATCCAGCCACGCCCGCCGAACATATAGAACGCCGTTGCCCTCGGGTCCCAGCATCCATTTATGTCCGTCGGCGGACAGGGCATCGATATTCCAGGCCTGAACGTCGATCGGGTACACGCCCATGCCTTGAATGGCATCGACGAAGAAAAATACGCCGTGCTCGCGGCAAAGCTTCCCGATGGATTCGAGATCGACCCGATACCCGCTCAGGTAATTGACGTAGCTGATCGCGAGGAGGCGCGCTCCAGGAATCGCCGCAGCGATCGTCTCAATCGGATCGTAAATCGATAGCCACGTAAGCTCAACGCCCCGTGAGGCGAGCCGGAGCCACGGGTAATAATTCGCCGGAAATTCCTCTTTGAAAGCCACAATACGGTCGCCCGGCTTCCAATCGAGCCCCAGCGCCACGATAGCGATCCCCTCGGAGGTGTTTTTTACGATTGCCATCTCGTCGGGCATGGCGTTGATCAACTGGGCGGCGGCCAAACGTAAATCGGCGTATGTTTTCATCCACTGGTCATAATGGAGGGAACCGTTTACGCAGGCATCCTCCGCGAAATTCCTCATCGCGTCGGCCGACCGGCGGCACAAGGGCGCGACTGCGGCGTGGTTCAGGTAAATCAACTCGCGGGTGACAGGAAATTCGTCCCGGTAGACCTCGTGGAGATCCAAAATGGATGTCCCGGTGGCAACTTCGTCGAAACTCATCTCTCTGAGGATACGTTAATATGCCAGAGATCCCTGTTTTGGCTTGAGTTGCCGTAATCTGAATCGCGTTTTAGACCTATACTAGGTGAAGATGCAACCATAGGCTTGGGCGAGGCTCGTTCCTGGTTCATCGGTCGTAAAGGAGTTTTATGCGGCGTCTGCTCCCCCTAAAGTCGACAACGAGTATCGCGATGGCGGTGCTCTTGGCCCTCCCGTCGTTCAGCGCTTTTGCGCGGGATGACAAGGAAAAGGATCCCGATTCGATCGGAGATCGGAAGGTCAGCGGGAAGGTAAACTTTTACTCTCTTGAAAAAGAGATTGCCCTTGGCAAGCAGCTCGCCCAGCAGGTGGAGCGCCAGTCCAAGATCATCAACGATCCGGTCGTGTCGGAATACGTGAACCGGATTGGGCAAAACCTGGTCCGCAACTCGGATGCGAAGGTTCCATTCACCATTAAGGTGATCGAAGATCCAACCGTCAATGCCTTCGCGCTGCCGGGTGGATTCTTCTTCGTCGATTCGGGGTTGATCCTGAAAGCCGATTCGGAGGCGGAATTAGCCGGTGTAATGGCGCATGAGATCGCTCACGTTGCCGCGCGCCATGGCACTCGTCAAGCGACTCGCGGCGAAATTGCTCAGCTCGCCACCATCCCACTAATCTTCATGGGCGGCATGGCCCCCTACCTTATTTACGAGGCGTCCGGGCTGCTGGTCCCGGTGACATTCCTGAAGTTCTCTCGGCAATTCGAAGCCGAAGCGGACTATCTGGGCCTGCAATACATGTACAAGACCGGCTACGACCCGACGGCTTTCGTCGACTTTTTCGAAAAAGTGCAAACCATGGAAAAGCGCAAGCCGGGCAGCGTGTCGAAGCTGTTTTCGACCCATCCTCCGACTGACGACCGCATTGTGAAGGCGCAAAAAGAGATCCAGGACATCTTGAAAGCCAAGCCGGAATATGTCGTAACCACATCGGAATTCAACGACGTAAAAGCGCGGTTGGCGATGCTCGAAAACCAACGCCGGCCGGACAAGGCTACCGCGGCGGGCAATGACGATCCGAATAAGCCGACATTGCGGCGTAATCCGAATTCGAATACGCCGATTGAGGACGAGACCGATCCTTCGGCTAAGTCGAAAGGCGATGACGAGGATCGTCCGAAGCTGAAACGTCGTCAGGATAGCGGAAGCGATCCGGATTCCACGAACACAAACGGGTCCGGTACTCCGGCTCCGAACGGCGGCCCAGCGGCTCCGACAACCCCGGCGCCAACAACGACCCCAGCGCCCACTCCAGCGCCGATACCCACTCCTTCGCCTACTAGCGGACCGAGCAATTAAGGCGTAATTAGCTATCATCAGAAAGGGCTCCGGCGCACATCAGTGCCGGAGCCCTTTTGCATTTAGGGCATTACAATGATCAATTCGATTTGCGGATTCGGGAAGTCGGCTGGCACGTAAGTGGCGAAGGTCCGTGAGCGAAGGATCGCTTCCCAAGCCGCGCCCGATTGGTTCAGGCTGAAGTACTGGTAATTCAGCTTCACGGGAATCGCCGTTGGCGGGTTCGGCATGTGACGCATCTGAAGACCCGGCAAAGCATTCCGGACCAAGTGCTCCAGATGGTTGGCCGAACAGGGTTTGATCAATTGTGGCGCCTTTGCGATCAGCTCGCCTTCGGGCATCTCCGCATTGACCGCCAGATACATCTTCGTGTTCTGTAGGTATTTATCGTCGTTGATCGGCGTAGCGTAGATGGAGATCTGGGTAAACCGGAGGGGTAGCGCAACAAAGTTACTCGGGATCACGGTTTCGAGCAGATATCGCAGCTTATCGTCGAGGTCACCCAGGCAGGAGCCCAGGTTCCGATGATCGTAAATCGGCAGATCGCGGGGCAGGATCTTGGTCGAAAAGGTGGTGAGCGATCCGGCCAACGCGTTCATAGCGTTGAACAGCACTTCGGGATGTCCCCGGCGCACTTCAAGCAGATGCCGGATTGGCGGAAGATAAGTGTTCACCGTATAGAGCAGCCAGAAGTTGGCGATATCGGACGCGGAGAAGTCGGCCAAGCCTTGGCTCTTCTGGCGCCGCATGCCGGATAGCGTGGCGCTTTTTGAGGTGAGGATCTCAATCAGCCGCCGCAAGATCGACATTAAGTATTCGCTGGCCTGAATATCGAGCAATGGCGCAACAAATTCCGGATCCAGTTGAAGAATCTTGCTTTCGGTCCGCTTTATGCGCGCGAGCCGGATGGCCGGCGTTCCTTCCCGGGCTTCGCGATCGACCAGTAGCCGGAAGTTCTTGCGCGCAATCTGCACCGGCCGTTCGATTTGCGACGCATTCTCATCCCGCAGAAGCTCGACTTCGGCCATGTACCGCGTATCGGCGTTGGAGCTCGCCGACGTCGCAACGTTTACGTTGCCATAGCGCCAGGCCGGGACCGCAAGATAGACATCGATCGTCTCGTGGGTCATATCGAAATAGGATGCGAGCGGCTTGGGCGGAGGCGGCGGATCACTGCCGGGGATATCGAAGATCAGACCGTCCGGGAAGATCCCCGAAGCTGCATCGATTGCCAGGTTTCCGCCGGCCAGCGCCTCGCGATCCAGGGTCAGCGTGCGGAAGCCCCAAGGAAAGAAGTTGAGTGCATCCACGCGAAACTGCAGCAAGTCTTCGTGGAAGATGTCTTGTGCCTGCAGGTGCTGTGGCGAAAGGAAAGTCCCTTTGGCCCAGACAATGGGTTGAAGTCTACGCATGCGGTCGGCTTTAGATACGTCAGCGGATACCGTTTAGGATATCGTGAACCGGCCGCAAGCGCTTCCCAGAAATCAGTTCGAGAGGGTGTAGTTAACCGTTACGTCGGTCACAATTTGAATCGGCGCGCCGTTCAGAAGAGTTGGGCGGTAGCGCCATTGACGGACTGCCTCAAGAGCCGATTGGGTCAAATCGTCGCTGGGTGACGAGATGACACTGATGTCGACCGGAACACCTTCGGGGGAGATGACCACTTGGAGTTCGACCTTGCCTTGCACGCGGGCTTGCTTGGCGGATGCGGGGTACACAGGTTGGACCTTGTCGATCAGGTTCGCTTCAGCGACGGAGGGTTTTACGCGTATATTTTTGGGTTCGGACGGCTGCGCAGCCGCTGGGCGTTCCCCGGCATCCACTTGCTGATTAGCCTGACTTTGCGCACTAGTGAGTGGCAGAACCAAGCCGCGTTTCACGTCGCTTCCGGCTTGCACGTTGAACTCACGATACAGAGTGGCGAAGCCCGGCTTATCGATGCGAAGAATGTATTGGCCGGCGGGAAGACTTTCGAAGGCAAACGAGCCGTCCGAGGTGGTCGTGGTCTCCTGTTTGGCTGAAGTATCCTGATTCATAATTTCAGCCTTCGCGTTGGCGACGGCGGAACCGGTCGGGTCAAATAACGAACCGGCAATGGTGGCGGCAGACAGGCCTGAGGACGCCAGCAGTCCGGATAATAGGGTGCGTTTCATGGTGGAACCTCCTGTGTTTTGAACTTCCGATGAGGGAAGCGTTGTGATAGCCGAAGACGCAACGGCGGTGCCGGCAAGAACAAGCAGCGATGCGGCGAGCGTGCGGGGCGCCGCGCGGCGGAGTTGCGGATCGAGAATGGCGGTCAGGCGGCCTTCGAGCTCTCCTCGCCGGGCCATGGCGATGGCGGGCGACGTCCAGCGCTGCCCATTGCGGAATCCATGTGCAATGGCGAGTAACTCCGCCGCATAATCCGAAGCGCGGAGACCGGATTCAAGCACCAGGGCATCGCAGGCGCGTTCGCTTTCGCGCCGGAGATTCCAACGCGCTATCCAGCAGAGCGGTTGAAACCACCAGAGCGCGGTCATGATGTTAGCGAAGAGCTGAGAGGCCAAATCGTGGCGTTCGAGATGCCCGAGCTCGTGAAGCAATACGGCGCGGCAGCGATCCTGACTCCACTCGTCACAGTGCGCGGGCAGTAGGATGATGCGGCGGCGCAGACCATAGGTGAGCGGCATAATCTGCTCGGAAGCGATCAACAGCTTCGGCGCCGGGCTGATCCGCTTGTCCCGGCATAACTCTTCGAGAAGGCCGGTCCATCGCGGATCGGTGGCCGGTGTCGCCGCACGGGCAATCCGCAGAACGTTGCGATAACCGATCAGCGTGGGCGCGAGCGCAAGGCACATGCCAGCCAACCAAATCAGTAGGGGCCAGTTCACGGGCACAGGGACGGGACGGCCGGGAGCAGTCCGGAGGACGGTCTGTTCCACCGTAACGCGGTAGCCGACTGTGTCCAAATGCGGCCAGACCGGTATGCGCAGTTCGGGAATGACACCAGCCAGCAGTGGCCAAACGGCGAGGCACGCGAACCCGACGAGCAACAAACGGTGCCGGTACGACGGCGCCTGCTGACGCGGAAAGCGCCGCAGCAGTTCCGCCGCGCCAAGTATGATTGCGGAGCGCAAGAAAATACTAAGTAGTCCAGAATGCATTCAACGCCCCTCCTGGCGGGCCTTTTCGATCAGGGCTGCGAGCCGGTCATAATCTTCAGCCGAAAGCGAACGGCTGGAAACATCGAGCAGCGTGGCGACAGCTTGCTCGGGAGAGCCCTCGAAAAAGGTATCCAGCATGTGCCGGACGGCCGAGCGCCTGGCTTTGTCGCGCGGAACGATGGGAACAAAGACGTACCGCAAGTCCTTCTCCTCGTGGCGGATGTGTTTCTTTTCCTCGAGCACGCGCAGCATGGCGCGGACGGCGGAGTAGCTAGGCGGGTCGGGGATGGACTGCTGAATCTCGGCCGCAGTCGCGCGCCCCAGCCGGTACAGAACGTCCATAATCTGGCGCTCGCGGCGGCTGAGCTTTTGCTGTTGATTTAGCATCCTGCTAGAAAACTAGCACCTAACGGCGCAGCTGTCAACAAGCAATTTTGACCAGCGGTTTAGCGTGTCTGCTGACGCGCTGCAGCGTCCCGAATCGTCGGGACGCATGTCTTACGTGATATCAGTAAGCGTAGAAATCCAGACTACGGCCGGTACGTCGCGCACGACGTATCCGTCTCCCACACCCGCACAAAAGCTATTGAAGCGTTCTTCAAATCCTTCTGTATTTCCTCGCAAATGAACCGCGCTATGTTTTCTGCCGACGGATTCAATTCGTCGAAGGGCTTGAGATCGTTGATGAACTGATGGTCTAGATAGCCGCTAGTCTCTCGCAAGCGCTTTTTCAGTTCCACGAAATCCAGCAGCAGCCCGCTTTGGTCCAGTTCCGCACCTTCCACGCCCACTTGTACGCGGTAATTGTGCCCGTGCACGTTTTCACACTTGCCGTGGTAATTGCGCAGCGCGTGGCCCGCGGAGAAGGTGTGCTCTACACAAATCTCAAACATGAAAAAACTCTTGAACGTCCTCTAGCTTTGAACTGAATCGATAGGCGGGAAGGCTGTCGAAGAAAACCTTCCCGTAAGGCAGCTTGATTATTCTATTATCCAGCAGAACCAGCACGCCGCGGTCTTCCGTGCTTCGGATCAGCCGCCCGAAACCCTGTTTCAGGGCTAGCGCCGCTTGCGGGATCTGATACTCGTAAAACGGATTTCCGCCCGCCGCCCGTATTGCGTCCACCCGTGCCGCTATCACCGGGTCGGTCGGAACGGCAAAGGGAAGCCGGTCCACAATTACGCAGCTAAGCTGCTCACCCTGCACGTCCACGCCCTGCCAGAAGCTTGAAGTCGCAAAAAGAACGGCATTCGGCGTCGCGCGGAAGGAGTCAATTAACGCGGTGCGCGGAGCGGTTCCTTGTAGAAGAATCGGAAATTCCAGCCGATCCTTCAATATCTCGTGCACCTGCCGCATCTGCTGATAGCTGGTGAACAAGACAAATGCCCTGCCTCGCGATGCCTCCAGAATGCCTTCCACCTCCTGTGCCGCTACCAGTGTGAAATCCCGCTGCCTGGGGTCCGGCAGATGCCGCGGAACATACAGCAGCGCCTGCTTACCGTAATCGAACAAACTCTCCACATGCAGCGTACGTGAATTCTCTAAACCCAGCCGAGTCTGTGAATATTCAAAGCTCCCGGCTACCGTCAGTGTCGCCGAGGTCAGAATCACCGGTTGGTCACGTTCCATCAAGCGGCTGCGCAGTGTCGCGGCAATGTCAATCGGAGTCGCCTGCAAATGAAGACTTCGCCCCCGCCGGTCTGTCCAAAAAACGAAACTCTTATCGCCGCCTTCGGTCCAGAAACGCAGAGCCTGCTGGAAGAGCTTGCCCCGGCGTACCAGTGGCAACGTATCTTCGACGGCGCTCTGCACCAGTTCTAATTGAGAACAGACCAGGTCCAAGGCGAGCAGCAACTCACGATAAGAATCTTCATTTTCCTCAAGCAGGCCCTCACGGTCGCGAAATCCCTGCCGGCCCTCCTGCGGGAAGATGCTGAAGAAACGCTCCGTACGCTCATTCAAATAAATCAGCGCGCGATCCAGCTCCGGTGTCGCGAAGAACTTTCGCCGGGCCACGGCGGACGTATCCTTAACCAGCTCCTGTAGCTGCGTATTGCTGACACTCATTCCAAAATACTGCCCCGCCACGTCTTCAATTTCATGCGCTTCATCGAAGATCACCGCGTGATAATCGGGCAGAATGCCAGCGTAGGGGTCGTCTCGCACCGCTAGATCGGCGAAGAACAAGTGATGATTAACAATAATGATGTCGCTTGCGCTC
>DATBEF010000093.1:0-24224 GCA_036269625.1 Bryobacteraceae bacterium
GGAGTTTCGGTGCGGATCTCGACGACAAATCTCCACGGATTCCAGGCCTACACGACGCTAGGGCATACCAGATCACGCTTTTTCGGTCCGGAGGTGGGAGGAATCATCTTCAACTCGCCTCTCGATACGGGAGTGTTCCGCATCGATCACGATCAGGCATTTCAACAGACGAGTTATCTTCGTTATCAATACAAGAAGGATGGCCCCTGGGCTGCTTTCACCTGGAGATTCGACAGCGGCGAGGTGGCGGGTTCGGTGACTGACTTGGCCGACGCCCTGGCGCTCGACGCGGATCAACAGACCGCAATCGGATTCTATTGCGGGAGTCAATTCGCAACGGTGTACCAGAGGATTTCTTCCTGCTCAGGGAATTACGGTGCGGCCCGCTTGAACATTCCCGCGCCGGGCACTTATAATCCCGATCACAATCCGCCCCGCATAGCTTCGCGGAACTTATTCGACATTGGACTGGGCACCGACAATCTTTTTCGGAAAGAGACGGGTCTGAAAACGACGTTGAAATTTACTGTGCTGAATGTCGCCAACACCGAGGCCCTCTACAATTTCCTCTCGACGTTCAGCGGCACTCACTTTGTTGAGCCGAGGACATATCAAATCTCGCTAGGCTGGGTGCTTTAACAAGCTAAATCACCTGTTTCGGTTTTGTGAATCTCTAGCCGCCCTGTTCGCGTCCCAGAGGGTGAACAGGGAGTTCAATGAGAACAGCTAATGTCTTTCAGTCATGGGGCAAAGTTCTCTCGGGCAAGATTCCAATGCTTTCCATTGAGATCACCCGCGAGTGTCCGCTCCGCTGCCCTGGTTGCTACGCATATAACGACATGCATCTCGGCGGCGAGGGAGTAACACTGCGGAGTGTCAGCGATTATCGCGGGAACGATCTGGTCAACGGCATTTTGAGATTGGTAGACGAGCACCAGCCCTTGCAGGTCTCGCTCGTCGGTGGTGAACCATTGGTGAGGCATCGCGAATTGAGCCGCGTGCTTCCCGAACTGAGCCGCCGCGGTGTCTACACGTTGGTGGTCACCAGCGCTGTGGTTCCCATTCCGGCAGAATGGACGAGTTTGCCATACGTGACGATCGCGGTATCTGTGGATGGTAATCCGGAAGATCACGATGTTCGACGGAAGCCAGCCACCTACGAACGCATTCTCCGCAACATCGAGGGTCGAACGGTAAACATCCACTGGACCGTTGTTCGAAAAAACGTCGAAGCACCGGGCTACATGGATCGTTATCTGGCATTCTGGAATGAACGGCCGGAAGTAAAGAATATCTGGGTAAGCGTCTACACGCCTCAGTTGCAGGAAGAATCAGGCGAGCGGCTCACACAAGAAAACCGTCATCAGCTTGCGGCCTATTTCAACCGGGTTGAAGGCCGCTATAAGAAGCTGAGCATGCGTAAAGGTCTTGTGGACGCATTTCTACACCCGCCATCGAGTCCCAAGACCTGTCTTTTTTCCAAACTTTCGGTCAACTACACAGCCGATCTGAAGACGCGAGTGGACCCCTGTGTTTTCGGCGGTGAGCCCAATTGCGCGGAGTGCGGCTGTTCCATGAGTATGGGTATGGAATGGCTTGGCGAAATCAAAGTCGCTGGACCATTGCGCGCAAAGCATCTTATCAATGGCTCGCTTGCTATCGGGCGAGCGGTCCATCGGTTTGCGCCTCACGGAGAGGGGCTACGTTGGAATGGCGTTCGCGAGGATCTCGTTCAAATCGAATGATGGCGTGGCGAGCGGCAAAAGACTTGGGGCCGATCTGAGAAGATATTAGCCAACATGTCTAAAACCGTGATCTTGATCGCTAACGGTGATCTCCGTCTCTCTGCCAATCAAAGATGCTGGCCCGCTCAACAGCGAGTGGAGCAGGCGGTCAGCGAGGCCGTTGAAAAGTTTGGATATGAAGTGAAGCGCGGCCATCCATATGATGCCGCGAAGCAACACGGATTCATCGATTCTCAGAAGAATGGCATGGACATCTTCCGTTCTATACCGGAAGACATGCCGTTAATTGTAGTGGAGGCCGTATGGCAGTACAGCCATCACATCCTGCATGGGTTGATCACGCATAAAGGTCCGATCCTGACGGTCGCCAATTGGAGCGGTGAATGGCCCGGCCTTGTGGGTATGCTGAACCTGAACGGTTCGCTTACGAAGGCCGGCGTGGCGTATTCTACGCTGTGGTCGAACGATTTCACAGACGACTACTTTCTTTCGCGGTTGAAATCGTGGCTGGGCGGCAAACAGGTCCAACACGATACCAGCCACGTGCGCCGGCTTAACGCCGTCAAACTGCCGGCTGATGCGGAAGAATTGGGCATCTCGCTCGCAAGGCAGCTTAGGCGCGAGAAGGCGATTATGGGTGTCTTCGACGAAGGCTGCATGGGGATGTTCAACGCCATTATTCCGGACCACCTGTTAAATGCGACGGGAGTTTACAAAGAGCGGCTTAGCCAATCCGCGCTTTACGCGGCCATGCGGCTGGTCCCGGACGAAGAAGCCCAGGCGGTTCGCGCATGGTTGGACCACAAAGGCCTTCAGTTTAAGACCGGCTCGAATCCGGAGACTGATCTTACGGATGGGCAGATTCTGGATCAGTGCCGTATGTATATTGCGGCAGTGCGCATCGCCGATGAGTTTGGATGCGCGACTATCGGTATCCAGTATCAGCAAGGGCTGAAGGACCTGAGTCCGGCCTCCGATCTGGTGGAAGGCATGCTGAACAATTCAGACCGGCCGCCAGTGAAGAGCGCGGACGGCCGCGTTCTGTACGAAGGGCAGCCACTGCCGCACTTCAACGAGGTGGACGAATGCGCGGGGCTGGACGCGCTGGTTACAAATCGGCTTTGGAACGCGCTGGGCCTGTCGCCGGAGACTACGCTGCACGATCTGCGATATGGCGAAGAGTACGACGGCAAATTTGTGTGGGTGTTCGAGATTTCGGGCGCGGTTCCTCCGGCGCACAATGTTGGCGGTTACGCAGGTTGCGTGAGTGAGAGGCAGCCGCCGATGTATTTCCGCCTGGGCGGCGGATCTTTGAAGGGCGTTGCGAAGCCCGGCGAGGTGGTCTGGAGCCGCGTGTTTATTGAGGATGGCAAGCTGAAGGCGGACCTGGGCCGTGCGCAGGCTATTTCCCTGCCCCGCGAGGAAACCGAGCGCCGATGGCAGAGCACAACGCCCCAGTGGCCCATTATGCACGCGGTTACGCCAGGCATTACGCGCGACCAGATGATGGCCAGGCACAAGGCAAATCACATACAAGTCGCGTATGCCAACGATGAGGCCAGCGCGTTAAAGGCGCTCGCAGCAAAGGCGGCGTTTTTCCGTGAAGCCGGGCTCGAAGTGAGCCTGTGCGGAAGCGGGTTATTTTAGACGCGTTCAGGAACGGCTCCAGCTGGATTCTCGCCGACGCCTTCCTGGTAGAGCCTCAAGACATTCCCCGCAGGATCCCGGAACGTGGCGATCCAACTTGTACCTCCAGGCGAATCGGGATGCGGATCTTCAATCACAACGCCGCCATTGGCTGTTACTTTGCTTAGCGTGGCAGTCAGGCTATCGACCCAAATAGAAGGTAGCAGGGACGGCGGTTCGGAAGAGATCTCGCGGCCCGTAAACCAGGAGCCGCTCAAGTTCCCCGCGGCATCGTCGAAGCTTGGATGACTGCTTCCGCGGCCTCGGATATTCCAGCCGAAGGTCTTTTCATAAAAATGAATTGACTGATCCAATGTAAGCGCGGGAATCTGGAGGTAACAAAAACTTGGCCGAAGCAAGTGGGGGACGAAGCTTGTGATCTGTGACACCGCGGCCCCCCATTCTTCGGGATGTACATCCCGCGCGTGACGCGAGAATAACCAGTGGTGGCCATCAAGATCCTCTGCTCCGTATTGCCGTTCGCCGTAGACAGTTTCGTGGAGATCTTCGACGATCTTGGCGCCCGCCGATTTAGCGCGCTGAAAGTGCGCGTCAACGTCATCGACGAATATTGTCAAGCTTTGAGTGCTGCCGCCCAATTGAGCTGGGCTTAAGGAACCGGGCCGCGCTTTGTTGAGCATGATCCACGCACGCTCCAGACGCACCTGTGCTCCGCTGATGTCCCCCGGATCGCCATAGCGGTACTGTTCAGTGAAGCCAAATGCTTCCGCGAGCCAGGCGATGGCCTGGAGAACGTCCTTGTAGACGACGTGCGGTAATACAGTATCGGGCGGAACCGATCGGTTCGCGATCATGGCGTCACTCTCCGATGTCTACGATACCGGATCGACCGTGAACGAAGCCTAAATTTTGGCAAAGATAAGATAAACTGCATGACTCTTCACCAAAGCGTCTCCGTCACTGTGCTCCTAGTCTTGACCGGTTCCTTTGCAGGGGCTCAGGAGACCATGCAGGTTACAGAGGTGACAGCAACTGTACTCGTATTTGCAACCAGCGGAGGCAATGTAGTGGCTTCGGTTGGGCCGGACGGCGCTTTCCTGATAGGAACGCCTTCAGCGGCGAGTACGGAGAAGATCAGCTCTACTCTAGCGAGCCGTACGAAGAACGCGCTCCGGTACGTTGTGATTTCGCCGGAAGAGACGGCCGACTCCGAGGGAGATGCTGGATGGGCAAAGCGCGGCGCCTTTGTTGCCATGCAAGAGAAAGCACTGGAGCGTTTAGGCGGACACAAAATGGGGCCGCCAAAGCCGTTGCCGCCGCGGCTTATCGAGCTGGGCGTGGACCGCCCGCGTGTAGCCTTCTCGGAGGTTGTGACCTTCGACGTAAACGGGGACGCAGTCCACGTGGTCCATCAATCGCCGGGCTATAGCAACGCGGATGCGATTGCTCATTTTCACGCGGCAAACCTGTTCTACTTCGGAGAAGTGTTCCCGGGCGATGGCTACCCGAACATCGATCCGCAAATGGGCGGCAATTTAGATGGGTTTTCGAAGACGCTGAGCCCGTGGACGGACAGCGAACGCCACATTGTGCCAGCCCGCGGTAGCATCACAAACGGGACCGAGCTCAAGGCGTTCCTCGACATGCTAGCGGCCGTTCGAGCCAGCGTGCAAGCGATGATTACTTCGGGGCGGAGCGAGAGTGAAGTTGTATCCGCGCATCCAACGAAGGAATTCGATGCGAAATGGGGACATGGGCGGGTGAATCCGGATTCCTTCGTTACGTCCGTTTATAGAGCGCTGAAAACGGAAAGCGCCAAATAACAGCCGCCTGGATGATGCCTCGCGTAACTGAGCGATGGAGTGCAACGAGTCCGCAGGCGAGAAATGATCCAATCATCGGGAGGATGCGGCGCAGGTCGGACGACATCGATCCGCTCCCTTCTCCGACAATCAGCACGCCGCGGCGCATTGCGTACTGATTGAACGCGGGCGAGATCATCGTGAAAATGACCGAGGCCGCAATACTGGTGAAGAGCCTCGCCGTCCCGCGCAGGGCATGGACCGCGATCTCCACTGAATGCGAGATGAGCGGCAACAGGAAAATGACGCTCAGAGTGGCCGCCCATTCCGGTTCCACGCCGCGAAAGAGCTGAGTCAACGCTCCGTAAAACCCGGCCGTAATGCCGCGATAAGCAAATTCGGCTAGCATCGCCCCCGTGGCGGCCCGCCAACCTGCAGCCAGATTGCAAAGGAAAAAGATTATGCGCGTATCAGCGAGCTGAAGATGGCCGATTTCCAGTTCCAACGCCATACCAGGGTGTCGATAGGTCTTGAAGCAAGTTTGCCTAGCGCCTCGGTTACGCTCATTCAGTTGTGCCCCCAACAGTCGGGAAATTGCTACTACTGCGCTTAGCGTATGGGAGCGCGCGTTGCGGTTTCGTGAACGGCATATAACAGAGCCGAGGCAGTTTGCCGGAGGGTTTTCTTGAAATGTGTGGGAACCTGGCGGACCTTTTCAACTTCTAAATACTCGATACTATAGAGTGCTCATTTAAGCGGTCTTATGACCAGACGTTGGTACATCCGGCACTTTTGGGTTCTCTTAGCGGCCGTATATCCCTGCCTTGCGCAAATCGGTCCGCTCGCAAACGCCCCTGGAGGACAGACACCTGGAGGCCAGCCGCCACAGTTCTTTGACCTGATGGGCACGGTTTACAATTCTGTTACTAATGCACCCATCGCGCACGCCATGGTTCAGGCGCCCGGGCAGCCGAATGTAGCCGCTTTTACGGGTCCGGATGGGCGTTTTGAAATCCAACATGTTGCCGCCGGATCCGTCATGCTGAATGCCGAGAAGCCTGGCTACTTCTCCGCTCAAGAGCTCTCGCAGGGTGTGCCGATGGCTGGCCAGGGAACCACCTTCACCGTCGGCGAGGACTCCAGGGACGTGCGGCTGAAGTTGGTTCCCGAGGCGCACATAGAAGGGCACATAATCAACAGCGATAACGAGCCAATATCAGGACTCCAGGTATTCGTGATGGGGGAACAGATCGTGGAAGGATGGAAACGGCCGATGTTCATGGGAAGCGCGTCTACGAATGCCGCTGGACATTTCCGCGTGGACGGTCTGAAGCCGGGACACTATTTCTTGCATACTGGATCGCGCCAAATGTTCCAATCGGCGCCCCCGGATTCGGGCGTAAACATCGGTTACGCGGAGCGGTTTTATCCTGCTGCTCCTGATCAAGCCTCGGCGCAGCCTCTTGATGTTAGAGCCGGCGAGACCGTCGAGGCGGACATGCAGTTGCCGCCCGAACGCTTTCACCAAATCAGCGGAACAGTCGTTGGAGCCTCGGCTGGAGAAAACGTTTTCGTCGGCATCTCGACTGAGTGGGGCGGCATAACCGGAAGCGGACTCGATCCAAAGACTGGCCGCTTCAAGATCAGCCCTGTGTTTCCCGGAGTGTGGAAGGTTGTGGCGCAGGCTGGGCGTGGTGGCCGTGGCGGGGCCGCTGGTTCGGTCTATGGAGAACAGGAGGTGCGCGTCACCGGTTCCGATGTGAACGATGTTCAGATCGAGATGCACCCCGGAGTGAACATTCCGTTGTTGGTTGATATGCCGCCATCCGGGCAGAACCAAGCGCAGAACCAGGCAACATCCGCAAACTGGATGCCGCCCATACAACTCGCCTCCATTGATCAAGGAGCATCGCAACAGATGGTGGTGGGTCCCGAAATTGATAACTCCACTTCGCAGCCATCGCGATTCTTCCACAATGTCAGGCCTGGTTCGTACCGGGTGCGACTGTGGGCTCAGGGCATGTGTGCCGATTCCGTTACCTCCGGCAACACCGATCTGGTGCACGGCACACTTAACGTCCAGGCGGGCATTACACCGCAACCGATTCACGTCGTAATGGGAGCGGCGTGCGCTAAATTGTCCGGCACGGTTTCGGATAACGATGGCGATGGCAAAGGCATGGTAGTGTTGGTCCCTTTGTCGGCCGCATCGGCGCCGCTGATTCTGAACATCATGCCGAACAAGTCGTTCGCCATGCAAGGGCTCTCCCCGGGCGACTACCGCATCTTCGCTGTCACCGATCTGACAGGCCTGGAATATGCCAACCCGCAAGCGATCTTGACGATTCCAAATAAGGAAATCCATTTGGACCCCAACCAGACCACGCAAGTGGATCTGGAGTTGCACCACCGGGAGGCGCAATAAGTGTTACGCCTGCGGTGTATGGCAGCATTGGGGGTTCTAATCGCGATTCCGTTCGCAGCGCTCCCATTCTGGCAAGCGAGCCAGGCGCCAAACGCATTTACGCTTGCAGGCGTAGCTGTGCGCGAGGGTACGAACCAGCCACTGAATCATGTGCTGGTGACCATCAATTCCACGCAGCGTCGCGAATGGCGGCTTTCCTATATCACGGACGCGGACGGCCGCTTCATCTTCCCGAATCTGCCGGCCGGGAAATGGGATCTCAGCGCGGAGAAGAACGGCTATCCGCTCGAGTCGTACCAAGCCAGTAACGAAGGATTTTCGACCGCGATTGCGGTTGGCCCCCGATTTGACACCACACATATCGTTTTCCCATTGCACCCCGCGGGCATCTTGACGGGAACAGTGGTTGACGATCAAGGCGATCCCGTTCGTCAAGCTAGCGTAGTGCTGTTCCGGACCGGAGTGCGAGAGGGGAAGGTGTCGACCTGGAACGCGGGGCAGCAGCAAACCGATGCCGCCGGCGAATTTTCATTTGCATCACTCCAGCCGGGAACATACACGATCGCCGTCTCCGCGCGCCCTTGGTATGCCCAAAATTTTTACGCGCCGGGGTTTGGCGGCATTGGAGGCCAGTCTTTCCCGTATGGTTTTGTTCATGAAGGCCAGCCTATTCCGGATGCGCAGCCATCGAGCGAACCTGTGCAGCACGGCGACCGCGATCTCGCATACGCAATCACATACTATGGCGATACTACAGATGCAGCATCCGCCCAGCCGATCACAGTCGAAGAGGGCAATGAAGCACAGGCCCATATCACTCTTCGGGCAGTACCGGCTTGGCGGCTGACGGTTCGTGAACCAGGCGCCACGGAAGAACCGGAAAGCCCCCCACCGGAGGCGCCAACGGGCCGGGCTCCGATGCGCCGTGCTATGTCGCAGTTGCAGAGGATGCGTCGCCTCGGTATTAACTTATCGGTCGCGGGCCCGGGCGGCTTTCCTATCCGATTCCCCACGCAAGTCACATCCGATCCCGGCGGCAATCAACAAGCTCTTGGCATTCCCAGCGGCCACTACACGCTTGATTTCTCTGGCCCCGGCGCTTCTTTCCGGCAGACGATTGATATCAGTGGGGATCAGGTTATCGATGTAGCCGGCAAGCCGCCTGTCTCGTTAAGCGGCCGGGTCACATGGGAGGGCGCGGGCCAAACCGGTTTGGATAAACCTGATATCGACAATACCTTCGTGTACCTATCCTCAGAGGGTCAGCGGATGATGAACGCCGGTACCACCGTTTCGAAGGACGGGTCTTTCGATTTCCAGAACAATCCTCCGCAGCCAGGGCGCTATCGCATAAGTCTTCGACGCCCAGGAGGATTCGTCGTGCGCTCCGTTCAGGCCAAAGGTGCGCAGTACGCGAAAGGATGGCTGGAATTGACCGGAGAGTCGCCGGTGCAGCTATCGATCATCGCCACATCCAATCTTGCCAAGATCGATGGCATTGCAATCCGCGATAACGCGCCGTGTTCCGCCGCAATAGTTTTGTTGTTGCCCGCGGACGGGAACCCGGATTCAATCCGGCGCGACCAGAGCGACAGCGACGGCACGTTCACGCTGCCCGCTGTGCTGCCCGGCCGGTACACTCTTGTGGCAATCGATAAAGGGCGGGATCTGGCGTACCAGGATCCGGCAGTGATGGCGAAGTATTTGGCCCAGGGCGAAGCGATAAGCGTGCCGTTGAAGGAAGGCCGAGTAAGCATCACGGTACAAGCGAGAGTGCCGTAAGGGGCTATCGCCTCTTGGTCTTGATGACAATCGGCGTACCGTCGAATCCGAACCGCTCGCGCAGGCGATTGATCAGGAAGCGTTCGAGTGAAAAATGCAGCTTATCGGCCTTATCCGTGAAAACGATGAAAGTCGGAGGCCGGATAGAGGCCTGAGTGATGTAGTAAATCTTGATGTCGCTTTCGAAATCGAGCGTTTCGACGAATCGATTTAGTTCGCCGGTAGTGACACGCTTCGATGCTGTTTCGAACGAGTGACGCACGGTGGAAAAGATGCGCCGTATGCCTTCGGAATTCAGCGCGGAGGCAAAGATGATGGGCGCATAATCGAGAAATTTCAATTCGTCGCGAACCGCTTCCGTGAAGGCGCGTTTGCTCTTGTCCTTGGCCGCATCCCACTTATTTACGACGATGATCACCGATCGGCCTTCTTCATGTGCGTAGCCCGCGATAGTTGCGTCAGACCCCACGACACCGTCGGTGGCATCGATCAAGAGAAGCGCTACGTTGGCCATGCGAATATGCCGCCGGGCCATGACGACGCTCAACTTCTCCGTCATCTCAGTCGTTTTGCCTTTCCGCCGGATGCCCGCTGTATCGACAAACCGATAGATTGTGTTCCCTTCGCGGACCGTCTCATCGACGGCGTCGCGTGTCGTGCCGGCCACTGGCGACACAATGGCGCGTTGCGCTCCGACGAGCGCGTTCAACATAGTCGATTTTCCGACGTTCGGCCTGCCAATGATGGCGACTTTGATGCGGCGAGGACCGGCCTCGGTGTCTTCCTCTTCTGCTTTGGCTGGCTCTTCTTTGGGAAATGGCGCGGTGACATTCTCTAGCAGATCGTCCAGCCCGAGTCGATGCTCAGCGGAGACCGGCATGGGGTCGCGTAAGCCCAGCGAGTAGAAATCATGCACGAGGTTCGCCCGCGAGGGCGCGTCGATCTTGTTAACCACCAGCGTTATGGGCTTTCCGAGCGGCCGCAGAAGCTGGATCAAGTCACGGTCCGCCGAAGTAATCTCGGCGCGCCCGTCGATCACGAACAGAATATGCGCCGCCATCTCCAGAGCGACTCGCGCCTGTTTCAGAATCTCGCTCGGGATCAGGGCGTCATCGTGGGGAATGATTCCGCCCGTATCGATCACGCCGAACCGGCGACCGCGGTAGTCGGCTTCGCCGTAGATACGATCGCGCGTGATCCCTGGTTCATCGCCAACGATCGATCGCCGTTCGCCTATGATGGCGTTGAACAGAGTCGATTTGCCAACGTTGGGCCGGCCCACGATGACCACAATCGGCAGTGGCTCCGATTCGGTCACGCGAGTAACATCCCGCCGCCAAACAGCGTGTTGTAAGTTTTCATGAAGTAGGTGTCGGTCATGCCAGCAATATAATCGCAGACCACGCGGTGTACCGGATCGAACTCTAGGTGCTCGCGGTAACCCTCCGAAAGCTGGTTCGGCCGCTCCAACAAGAATTCAAACATCTCGCCCATTTTCCCCACCGCAATGCGGCGATCTTCGGCAAGCGGGAAAGATGAATAGACGCGGTCTATCAGCAACTGCTTCAATTGCTGGTTCGTTTCAGCCGCGATGGGCGTATAACGCGCCAAACGGTATCCGAGCGCCCGTACATCGTCGACCGACCGCACGCCGGCTTCAATGGCCGCATCAGTCGTGGCCTCGATCAGTCCGCCCATCAGAGTGCACAGCAACTGCCGCTGAATTTCCCAGAAACGAACCGGCGGCGGAATTCCTGGAAATTGCTCCGCTACCTGCCCATCCAGCCCCCGAAATAGCGGAACGGCCTCCGCGATCTGATCCAAGGAGACCAATCCGACGGAAAACGCATCGTCGATATCCGCCGTGTTGTACGCGATCTCGTCGGCCAAATCCAGAAGTTGTGCTTCAAGCGGGGGCCGCAATCCTGGCAACAGATCGCGAAGTTCAGAATCGGCGACCTCAGCAGGCACTTCGCGCGAATGCTTCACGATGCCTTCGCGCACCTCGAACGTAAGATTCAGGCCATCGAAGCGCGCATACCGTTTTTCAAGATGGTCGACGATACGCAAGGCGTGGCGGTTGTGCTCGAAGGATTCGCCGAAATGCGACATTTGCCTGTCGAGTTCACGCTCGCCAACATGGCCAAACGGCGGATGGCCGAGATCGTGCGCCAAGGCCAGCGTCTCTGTGTAATGCTCGTTCAGACCGAGCTTGACGGCCACGGTACGAGCGACCTGCGTCACTTCGATCGTGTGCGTCAGACGATTGCGGAAATGGTCGCTCAAACCCGCCGCAAACACCTGCGTCTTGCCCTCCAAACGCCGAAATGCACGCGCGTGGGTGATGCGGTCGCGATCACGCTCGAAATCGTTCCGGTAAGGGTGCGGCGGTTCCGGATAGCGCCTGCCACGGAGATGTTGCGAACCGAGGCGTAGTCGGTCCAGCATTCGCAAAACGCTGCTTATTGAGAGGTCAGTTGTGCTTGCAACTGCTCAATCGCGCGAGAAATATCCGGATTCTGGGTTGGGTTCTGGATAGAAGCCAGAAGCGATTTGGCGCGCCGTGGATCGTTAGTGGAGATCAATTGCGCGAGCATCATCTGCGCTTGCGCCTTTGAAACCAGATCGGTCGGCTTATCGATCAGACCTTGCAGCAAGCTCACGGCATCACTCTGGTTGCCGTTAAAATATTCGATCCGCGCTAACGCGATCTTCGAGAGGCTAGAGTACTCGCCACCGTCGGCGACTACCGTTCGCAGCCGCGACTCCGCATCTTTGACGTCGCCGCCTACTTCCGCTTCCAGGCTGCCTGCATAGTAGTTGGCGATCATCCCTTCCCTACTGCCGCTGTCCTTCTGCGCAACATCTTTGAATGCCTTCAGGATCGCGGCATCCTTGGCCGGCTGCGTGGGAAATACCTTGCCGATGTCGGTTGTCGGCGCTCCGACCTGCGCTTCCACTAACTCCATCGCGTTTTGCAAATCGTGCTGCCGCTCCAGACCGCGCGCATGCATGTACCAGACGACGCCGCCGGCGACTACCAGCACAACAGCGGCAATGATCGCCAATATAGTGACATTTTGGCGATTCGAAACGGTATAGGTGACGGCAGACTGAACAGCGTCCTTAAATCGGTCGTGTTCTAACTGCTCCTTTAATTCATGACGGGTCAAAACGAACAACAGCCTTTCTTGCCGGAGCTTTGTTACCCAAAGCCCTTATTTGCCAGATTACCTAGTAGATTATCACAACTGAGACCGTAATTTCTCGTACTGTTGTCCGTTAGCTCACCTCAAAACCCACGTTGCGGGCGGTACCCGGGCCGAGCGCGAACTTTGTACTTCTTCATCTGATCGCTCGTGAGTTCGATGCTGATCTTCCGGAAGCCCTCGTTTGGATTGGGTTGCGGATAATACGTTACGGTGTAGCTGTTCCCGAGATCTTCCCGGATGGCCTCAAAAGCCTCCACCTGCTTCTGCCACGTTTTCGCGAAATAGCTTTTGCCGCCCGTTTGCGCGGAGATGCGTTTAAAAATAGAACTGGAGATCGGATCTTTGGTCACTTCGCTGGTGGAGATGACATAGATGGGGATCCCTTCGTCTTCGGCAACGGCGCGCACGTCATCCGGGGCCACCATGCTGGCGTTGTCGGGACCGTTCGAGAAGACGATGACAACTTTGCGGCCGGGGACTCTGGCGGCATCGCGCAACGTTAGCAATAAGCAGTTGTAGAGAGCCGAATCGTCGCCCGCAACGGCCTTACGCAGACCCGCGATGGCCGTTGTACGATCGCGATTCAGCACGACCGCGCGGTTCAAATTGCGGCTGTAAGTATAGACCGCCACCGAGTCGGCGCGGTCGAGACCGCGTATGAAGTCGGAGATTGCGTCGGAGGCATACACAAAGCCGCGGTACATGTAATTGCTTGTATCGAAGAGGACGAAAACGTTGGTGCCCTGAACGTCCGAACGCAGGTCCACTGTTGGTGCGCCCGTTTCTCCCGCAGCCAACGACTTTGTATCGCCATTATTGAGCACTTGCAAGGGCGGCCGGTTGCCTTCCGTGAAGGTTGCCAATTTCTGGGGAATCTCGTCTTCAAATACTTTGAGATCCTTGGGCTTCAGGCCATTCACATACTTGCCCTTGGTGTCGACAATGGTAAAGGTCAGCACCACCATGTCGACCTTCACACGGAACGTCGGGTGCTCTTCGGGATTTTGCGCGCGAAGCCAGCACGTCGCACACAGAGCTGCTACCAGTAAGGGTAGGACAATGGTCAAGGATTTCTTCACAATAGATTCCTAATTCTGCATGGAATTCACAACGGCGGCGTGCAGAGTGCCTTTTTGCCGGACGGTATCGCCCACCAGGTACAGTGAGCGAAGCAGCGCCGGCCAATCTTCTAAATGAGTGGCAAAGATGTTTTCAACTGTGGCCCGTGTCCACTCAGGGACTAGCGCATCGAGATCGCCGACAGGAACGCCGGTCTCGTCGGCGAGCGCGGCGAAGTAGAGGTTATCCGATTCCCAGCTCTCGGCCAGAATGCGGCTGGAATACCCCATCAATGTTGGGAAAGTGCGTAAATCGAGGAGCCCGGGCCGATAGGAATGAGTCAGGGTGGGCTTCGGCGTACCGAAGCGTGCGGCAATTACGGCTGGCGCAATGATTGCCTGATCTTGGTTAGCTAGTTCGGCGATCGCGCGCGATGCCAAATCCGGCGCTACATCGGCTAATGCCGGATCGTTTGCCAATGCATACAGCTCGGCTGGAGAGATCTGCGAAATAGCCTCGGCGAACTGGCCTGAGCGGATACGGTCATCCAACCATTCCACACGCGCCGGCGTCGCGCGGCGGCTTAAGCTGACTAAGACGCGCGGCTCGATACTCCGGTCGAGCGCGGCCGATGCCAGCAAGTCGCGGCCCCGCTCCAAATGGAGAGAAACCCAGCGCAACTGGATCGGGTTGACGTCTCTCCATCTTGTGATAGTTGCGTCCACGATGATCTGCGGCACCAAGTCGCCCCAGATTAGCGCCTGTTCGCGGGTGGGAGTCAAGAAATTCTGCTCCGCCTCAGCTATTGCATATGGCAACGCGCAGAGCGACCCCATCAGACGCCCGCCGGCGCTGGCCGGCCATCCGCTGCCGGTGATTTCGGTGGCGCGCCATTCCATCGGCAGGCCCTGAGTGCCGATGAAATCGTGATTACGCACGAACAGCGGATTGGTCAGCAGCAGTTGCGCGCCGGGCGGAGCGTAATAGCTATAGAGCAAACCAACGAGGGAATCGCGCAGAAACGGCGCCAGAGCCGCGCGCGGATCTCTTTTTTCCGTGTTCTTTTGCAGGGCGTCGAGATTAAGCTTGTGCTCCTGGTCGATATGGCGTTCGCTCCAGTAGCCGAGCGCGAGCATGCTCTTTTCTTCGCTACTCAGGCCGTTGCGCAAGCTTTCGCTCTCCTGGAAACGCGCGAGTTGGGACTGTACGGCCGCGACTGCCTTTGGGTTGGCCGGCGAGCCATTCGAACGTTCGGCTACCGCAAACAGGTCGTCGATCGGGATGAGGCGCTGGGCGTCGAAGATGCGTAAGAATTGTTCCGCGGGCCCGGGCTGGCGGTCCGGATTGTTTTGAACTTTGCCGGCCAAGAGATCGATCAGCGCATCTTGCCGGCCCGTCTTAGTTGGTACGCCCGCCGCGGTCAGCAACGTTTCCACGCCTGCTCCGTCCGCATCGAATAGTTCTGTCTCTTGTTTCACTTTTGCAAACGGTTCAATGAGCTTAGCGAAAGAAGAATCCTGCGACGAAACTGGTATGGAATTCTGGCGGCAAAGAATTTGCCATAAACCAGTAAGCGCCTGCAAACTACCGACCGCGTCTGCCCGGAGCAGCGTGTCGTGCAGGCTGGCAGTAGATACGAACAAATCCAGATAGTGATTTATCGAGCCTTCGGTCAGCGTCGGCGAGTCGGCGAACAGAGCATACTGCGAGCCGTAGCCGCGATACATGTTGTTCAAACGAATGGCGAGTTGAGGAGAGATCGGCTTCGCGCGCTCGCGATCGACGTCATTGAGCGCCAGGAACATCTTGAGCGGTTCGTTCTCGACCGACTTCCGGCACAGCGCGAACAGCGCTTCCAAAACATCGTCGCTATCACGCCAACTCGCGGCAGAGCGCGTCAGCTTGCCGTCGTACTTGCCGTGTGGATGCTTGATGAACAGGGTGCGCCAGACCTCGAGATCACCCGGGATATGAGGACGGCCGTTCTTCTCGATGCGTAACGAAGTGGTCAACAGCAGCAGTTCCGTGCTGGAACGGAAGACCGGGCGCGCGGGGCCGGGAGTCGTGATCTTGCCGCGCAGCGCTTCGTAAAAGCGCTTCACACGTTCCGGTTCGGTCAGATAAGCCGCGGTCGGTCCGTCGATGCGCGAGAGTGCGTCATAGTAGCTAGCGAGCCAGCCATCGTCGATGGTCATTAGCTTTTCGAAAAACGCGCCGCCATTATTTGGGGAAACGCCAACCAGGGAAGCCCAGACCTTAGGCGGACCAGGAACTACGGCAACGCCATTGCGAACTTGGAACATACTGCCGAAGAAGTCTAGTACGTGGGCATAAATTTTGAGCCTGCTCGCCGATGCCTGTTTCCGAAGGGCGTCCGCTGTCGGGCGATCCAGCCGTGATAAGCCGAGGTACAGACGGCAAAGGGACGGATCGGAAAGGAACGCATCGATAAAATTCGTCTTGTTCTCTTTGTTCAGCGCGCTCATCCAGTAGTCGGTGTTGTAAAGCACGGGAACGGTCGTAGGAGCGAACGGAAATTCGAACTTGCGATTCGCGCGTAAGTCCTGCTCCAATTGCGTGAGCGGGAATCCGGAGTCCACCGTAAGAAAGGCACGGGTCGCGTTAACCGTTTCGAGAACGATATCGCCGCCGCAGGCTCCCCGCATGCGATAGCCAATGACTTTCAGCAAATCGCCCGTCTGGGAACTATCACACGTTGGAATCACAATCTTATGCTCTTTGCCGGCCATGGCCTCCAGTTCACGGGCTTGGGCCACATAGCGGATTAGCAGGCGCAGATATTCGGTCGGTTCGAGGGTTTCGTTGGCCGTGATGGCCTGGAAGCCGTTGGTGACGAGATTACGCGCGAGAGCGGGAAGGAGTTCTTCGGCTGGCAGATCGGGAGAGAGCGCGGCCATCCGGGCAAAGGATGACAGGGGCCCGGGAACGGTTGTGGTCGCGTAGATGCTTTTTGTTGCCGAACGTTTATCGGGCTCGCTCAGATCCGTCCCGCCGGCAGCGCGATAACTCGCCAGATCCGTGGCCAAATCGGCATTGCTTCCCGACATGTAGTCCACCAGAACGGCTTGCCGCAAGGCCAGTTTTTTTCGGCCGGAGTCGCTCTCCGCGGACGCCCATTTAAGATAGGCGTCCCGACGATCCGGCATCGCATGCCGGTCGAGGAACTCGGCCAATTCCGCGGCTGCCACGGCATTGCCAGACGCTTTCACCTGCTCTTCGAGCAGGATGCGCGCGCCGGCTAGGTCGCCTGACGCTTCCTTTTCCGCAACCTGGTCCATTGTGCCGCCCTGCACTACTATTCCCAGGCTCGCCGCCAAAACTGCAGCTGCTTTTAGCCCATAACGCCAGCAGAACGAGCTTCTCCTGGCTGAATCCGCTTCCCAGCTAATCAGAGTCACGGTGCTTCCCCCAACTTAGGTTATTTACTCTACCATTTGTATTTGACAGACTGGGATTGCCCAATCACAGTTCGTGGCGATAGTGTTGGCCGCCCATCACGACATTAGCCCTTAGATCGAGACCGCCATGTCCGTTTTGCCAGCACCCCGTCTTCGAAACAGGATGCGAACATTTCGAGCTGAGGATTGCTTGGCTGGAAGGAACTTGAGCCCGTGAACTGCTGCTTACGGCTTTCCACAGGTGCTATCCAGGAGCGCAACTCAAACGCTACCGGCCCACTTCCGGCGCCATTTTCCTCGAAGAGTTGTCCCGCTGATATATTCTGGCCCAGAGATGAAAACGATTCTATTGCTGCTTTTACTCGCGCCCTTACTCGCGGCCCAAGACCCCGCACAACTGAAAATCGCCGTCATCGGCCTGGTTCACTCGCACGTCTGGGGACATCTGGCCACTATGGTTGATGGCAAGAGCGCCACGCTGGTCGGCGTCGCCGAACAGAATCCCGAACTGGTGGCCGAAGCTCGAAAGGCCGGCATCCAGGATGCCCTGTTCTTCACCGATTATGAAAAGATGCTGGACCAGACCAAACCGGACATCGTCTGGGCATTCGTCGAAAACAATCGACATCTCGAGATTGCGAAAGCTTGCGCGCCGCGCCATATCAATCTGATATTCGAGAAACCACTCGCCAGCAGCTTCGAGGACGCGAAGCAGATCAAAGCTTTGGCGGCTAAGTACAACATACGAGTAATGACCAACTATCAGATGGCCTGGTGGCCGGCAAACTACGTTGCAAAAAAGGCTGTTGATGATGGCGAGGTCGGAACAGTGTATAGACTCCACGGGATCGTGGGTCATGGCGGGCCCGGGTCGGAAGGCGCGCGCAATAAGTATTTCTTTGATTGGCTTACAGATCCGGTGAAGAACGGCGGCGGCGCTCTGATGGACTTCGGCTGCTACAACGCTCTTTGGAGTCTCTGGTATTTGGGCGACCCGGATACCGTCTATGCCACGGTGAATCATCTCCGCCCGGAGCGTTTTCCAAAGGTGGAGGATAACGCAACTCTCGTGCTTCATTACCCCAATGCGATCGGGGTTTTTGAAGGCAGCTGGGATTTGCCGCGAAGCTACCAGGATTTGGAAGTGTTCGGCCGCCCGGACGGCAAAGCTCCCGGAAGCCTTTATATGACCCGACAGAAAGTCGAGGCCCGGCGAGGAAATCAAACTCAGATTCTGCCAGCCGGAACTTTAGCTCCTGAAAACAGCGAACCGGTGGCATACATGACATCCCGAATCCGCCAAAATCTGCCGATTGAAGGATTGACCGCCATCGATATCAATGTGAAGGTGATCCGGATAATAGATTTAGCCAAGGAGTCGGTGAAGACAGGAAGGGCCGTTGCCTTTAAACAATGATCGAGAGCCGATCGGGTGGAACGCTTTCGGGTTTCACCGCATTTAATACATTTAGGAGAGAAATCTAGCTTGTCCCTAGCAGCATCTGCCCCGGCGACGGAGGAACTATATTCGGACCACGTTAATCCGCAGTGGGTAAAACTGCTCAACCTGTTGCGGATGAATGTTCGGTACGAGCGCTGCACCGGGAGCGAACTCATCACTTCTGATGGCCGTTGCATCTTGGATTTTCTGTCCGGATACTGCGTTCACAATGCGGGGCACAACCATCCGGACATCCTTGAGGCCTTAAAGGCGGAACTTGACCGGCGCGGGCCGGGCATGTTGCAGAGCCATGTGCCGGAGCTGGCTGGAGAGTTGGCAGCGGCGTTGTGCAAGCGAGCCGGCGGCCGGCTCCAAAAAGCATTCTTCTCCAGTTCAGGTAGTGAAGGCGTAGAAGCGGCCATCAAGTTTTCCCGCGCGCACACGAAGAGGACTGGGCTGCTCTACGCCCACGGCGCATTCCACGGATTGACCTGCGGCGCGTTGTCCGTGATGGGAGATTCATTTTGGAGAGAGAGCTTCGGCCCCATGTTGAGCGATACGGAATCTGTTCCGTTCGGCAGCATCGACGAACTCGAGAGGCAGCTCGCAACACGGAAATTCGCAGCCCTAATACTTGAACCAGTGCAGGGGGAGGCGGGGATCCGCATCGCGCCGTCCGGTTATCTGGAGGCGGCGCAGGCTCTTTGTAGACGGCACGGAACGCTGTTCGTTTTGGATGAAGTGCAGACCGGCATGTATCGCACCGGCAAGTTTCTCGCAAGCCATTACTACGACGTCGAACCCGACATGGTGGTTCTGGCTAAGGCCCTGAGCGGCGGAGTTGTACCCGTCTCGGCATTGCTAATGTCGGATGCTGTGTACAAGTCGGTGTATGGATCTTTGAAACGATCGATCGTGCACACGTCCACCTTCAGCGAGAACAGTTTGTCAATGCGCGCCGGTTTGGCCTCTCTCGAAGTGCTGGAACGCGAACAACTCGGCCAGCGTGCTATTGAATCCGGCGAGTATTTACGGTCCGAACTGATCACCGCGTTATCCACATACGAAATGGTCAAGGAGGTCAGAGGGCTTGGCCTATTAAGCGGAATCGAATTCTCCGCGCCGAAGAAGCTGACCTTGCGGCTGCCGTTCGAGGCATTCATGAGAATCCACCCGAGCATGTTTGGCCAGGTGATTGTCATGCGATTGTTTCGAGACGCAGGCGTGTTGACTCAAATTTGCGGCAACGACTTCCTCACATTGAAGGCAGCGCCTCCACTCGTTGTCGAGCGCCCGCAGCTCGACCGCTTCATCCAGGGCGTTAAGGAAGTAGTCGAGCTAATGCACACCTCGACGTCGTTCTGGAGCGAGGCTCTTGGTTTGGCCCAGCGCGTCATTGCGAACATCTGAGAATAGACACCTCGATAATGACGTTAGGGATGGAGACCGAACATTTACCGATGGACACCGACGTGTTCGTGGTCGGCGGTGGACCGGCGGGGCTGGCGGCTGCCATTGCGGCCCGAGCGAAGGGATTGCGAGTGATTGTGGCGGATGCTGCCCGACCCCCCATCGATAAGGCCTGTGGCGAAGGGTTGATGCCGGATTCGCTTCAGGCGCTGAGTCAGCTGGGTATTGTGCTCGATCCCGATGCAAGTTTTCCGTTTACGGGAATTCGGTTCGCGAATTCAGCCGGGCGCGTCCAGGCCCGCTTTCCCTCGGGCGTGGGCAGAGGAGTCCGGCGGCCAGTCTTGCATAACGTGCTTGCGGAACGGGCTCAGGAAACGGGCGCGGTCCTGCTTTGGGGCCGCCGCGTCATTGGGATTGGCTCGCATTCCGTGAATCTTGATGGGGAGACCATTCGGTGCCAATGGATCATCGGCGCCGATGGCCAGAATTCGAGAATCCGCGCTTGGGCCGGTCTCGATCAAAGACGGAGTGAAAGTCGTCGCTTTGGTTTCCGGCGGCACTATCGCGTGGCGCCCTGGACGGATTTCATGGAGATCTATTGGGGCCTGGACTGTCAGTTGTACATCACGCCTGTTAGCCCGTATGAGGTTTGCGTGGCCTTGATCTCGCGACATTCCCATCACCGGCTCGATAGTGTTTTGGAAGATTTCCCCGATGTTCAGCGGCGCCTTCGCGGCACAACTTACACTAGCCAGATACGCGGCGCCGTTTCGGCATCCCGCTCTCTTCGCCGCGTGACGCGCGGTTGCGTCGCATTGGTAGGGGACGCCTCGGGCTCGGTAGACGCAATTACGGGCGATGGGCTGTATCTTGCCTTTCGCCAGACGGCAGCTTTAGCCGATGCACTGGCAAAGGGTTCGCTCGAGGGCTATCAGAAGCAGCACAATCGCTTTTTCCGGCGGCCAGCCTTGATATCACGACTGCTGCTGCTTTTGGATGAGCATCCTTGGCTACGCAATCGTGTGCTGCCCGCTCTCTCGGAGAATCCGGCTATCTTCCAGCGCATGCTGGCCATGCATGTCGGTGAATCGTCTCACACCGCATTCGCGTTGGATGCGATACTCCCGCTTGGTTGGCAATTGATTCAACCGCGATAAAAAGCTCAGAACGAATCTCTTAAGAGCGCAAAATCCGGGAACTTTTCGGCGCTGTTCCGCAATTCTCGTATAGAACCTGAGCGTGAATCTGAAGAGACCCCATGACGAGCTTGGAGACGCGGATTTACTCCGTCTATCCGGCGAAGGAGACGAACAGGCCTTTATGACGCTGTATCGTCGGCATCAGGCGCGAATCTTCAGCTTTGCGTTTCACATGTCAGGCCGGCGCGAGACTGCGGAAGAAGTGACCCAGGAGGTCTTCCTGGCGCTGCTATCGGCGCCATCACTGTATCTTGAAGACCGTGGCACGCTGCAGGGATATCTCATCGGAGTGGCTCGTAACAAGGTTCGCCGAGCTTTGGCACAGGCGCGGCCGGTGGAGTCTCCATTGGATCGCTCCGCCGGCCCGTCGTTGTTAGAAGAATTAAGTAGAACCCGGGAACTGTCCGCCCTGCGGAGCGCCATTCTAAGTCTTCCGCCCAATTACCGTGAGGTGGTGGTGCTCTGCGACCTGGAAGAAATGGATTATGGAGAAGCTGCCCGCCATCTTGGTTGTGCCTTGGGAACGGTGCGCTCACGATTGCACCGGGCACGAGCTATATTGAGTGCGAAACTCCGGCGAAAGGAGACCTGTCCGGCATGACGGAACACCAACTGAACGAGCTCATGCGGAATTTAAAGCACGCCTCGCATAGGGAAGCTGGGCAAGAAGTGGAAGCGGAGCTGATCGCGGCCTTTCGCGCGCGCCATTCTCAAAACAAGCGGCTTCGGTTTAGCTGGAAGCAGCTGGCGGCATCACTCGCGATCGGCGCGCTTCTGTATTTTGCCTGGTCGCATCGCCCTGTCACGCCGCACCCGCATTCACCGGCAGTTGTGGAGGAAGCAGCATTTTTCGCCCTTCCCTATGCGGAGAGCGGTGTGCCGCTGGAGCAATCGGTGATCGTACGGATGAGGATACCGGCTTCTACTTTGGTCTCGTTAGGCATGCGGTTGTCCGTACCTCCGGAGAAGAGTGTGAACGCCGAACTTCTGGTAGGACAGGATGGCGTCGCCCGTGCGGTTCGAATTGTTCAATGAAGGTTTTGACTGGATTCGGCAATGAATTTTAGTGAAACAGGAGAAAGTCGATGTTCAAGCACTTGATGATTGTGGCAACTTTATCGACGAGCTGCGCTTTCGCCCAGAATGCGGCTCTCGACGAGCAAAGAAATATCGTGATCCGGACGGGCGACGGCGGCGCATTCGGCCAGGTCGGGGGGATCACTACCGCGATGGCAGCGCCAATGGCCACGATAGCTGGGGCGCCCTACTCCGCGCAAACAACTACGCAGCGAATTCAGGTGCTGGCTGATGGCAATCGAATTGAGCGGGATACGTCCGGCAGTGTCGCTCGCGATAGCCAGGGCCGCGTTCGCCGTGAAGAATCACTTCCGCTTCCCGGAGCAAACACTGGCGAGGCTCCCCACATTGTGATGATTGATGATCCCGTTAACCAAGTGCACTGGACTTTGGACGAACAAAGAAAATTGGCTATGAAGATGCCCTTTCCTTCCGGTAAAAACGGCATCTTCCGTGCGGCTTTCCCTGTGCCGGCGAATGCGGACAATACCATTTTGGCGAATGCGGACAATACCATTTTTTTGAATTCGGGAGCTTACAAGGAAAAGATGCGAGCACTCACGGGTGACTCGAATGAACCGAACAGAGTAAAAACCGACCTGGGAACGCAGACTATCGAGGGAGTGCCAGCCCAGGGTACGCGAATCACCAGGACGATTCCAGCCGGTCAAATAGGAAATGACCAGCCGATTGTGATCACCACTGAGACATGGTATTCGCCAGATCTAAAGGTGCTGGTCATGAGTAAAAGCAGCGATCCGCGGATGGGAGACACGATCTACCAATTGACGAATATTCAGCGGTCGGAACCCGCGGCAACACTTTTCCAGCCACCCGATGATTACGCGGTGAAAGAGCCACCCGATGGCCACACGATGAGAGACCAAACCGAAGGCCCCGTGATTCGCATTGCGCCCAAGGCGCCGTAAAACCAGTCGCTAGGTCTTGCTCGAATTGGGGTAATAGCCGTCCCGGGCCTGGACGGTTAGCCCCTTTTTCTTGACAGTCAGCTCAATCTTGCGGAAGGCGGTTTCAGTGCTGGTGTTATCGGAGGTGTAGCCGATGCTGTACTGGTTGCGGAGTTCCTTTTCGATTTCGGCATAGATATCATCGACCGATTTCTTTTTGGAGACTTCGAAGTAACTGCCGCCAGTTTCTTTCGAGATCTGCTTCAAGATCTTCTTGCCATCAGGCCGTTCCATGCCGCCTCCGCGACCGCCACCGCCTGGCCAGCCTCCGCCTCCCCCACCATGGCGGCCCATCCCCGGCCCCCCAAAACCGCGATTGGGGGGCTCTTCCTCGTCGGCGATGCGAACGGAGTAAGCCATCGTACCGGATCGGTTAGCTGAGGATACGGACTCTTCGAGCGACATCTTACTGCTGGTATCTTCGCCGTCGGTGAGCATGATTAGGGCTTTGCGGCCCGATTGTCCAGTCATGATCTGGTCGGAAGCCAGATAGATGGCGTCATAGAAGGCTGTGCCGCCGCCTCCCCCACCGTGGTGACGGCCACCGCCTCGCCCACTGCCTCCTCCTCCGCCGGGCCATCCACCGCCCCCGCCGCCATTGCCGCCTCCTCCGCTATTTCCGCCGTTGTTTCCGTTGCTGAACTGCGGCCCGTCGAGCAGGTCCAGCGCCTTTTCGAGGCGCTCTCGCGAGGGCGTTAAGTCCTGTAGGAGTTCGACCTCATGATCGAAGTGGATCAGGAAGGCTTTGTCCTTTTCGGGGCGCAGGACCTGTTCGAGAAACGACCGGCTGGCTTGCCTCTCAATGGGGATCATGCGCCGTTCGCTCATGCTGGTATCGACCAGCAGGCCCAGGGTCAAAGGAAGATCGGATTGCTGGGCGAAATATCGGATAGTCTGCGGACGGCCATCCTCGAGGAGCGTGAAGTCGTCCTTCGTCAGATTGGTGACGATCTGGCCGTCTTTGTCGCGGACGTTCGCAAAGACGTTGACCACTTTGACGCCGGTCGAGAAGGTGGGCGGTTGTCCTGGCTGCTCTGG
>DATBEF010000087.1:0-24502 GCA_036269625.1 Bryobacteraceae bacterium
CGGCACAAGATTGCGGCCAACGCCGTATTCTTAGAGTATGCGCTTGACCATTCCCGAAAGCGGTACACCCGAAACCCTGGTTTTGGCAGCGAAGAGTTTTTCGGACGACGACGAGTTTCTAGCATTGTGCGCCGCGAATCCAGATGTACGAATGGAGCGTACGAGTGAAGGCGAGGTCCTAGTAATGGCCCCTTGCGGCGGGGAGAGCAGTTTTCAGAGCGGTGAAGTTTTCGGCCAATTGCGCGATTGGGCGCGCGCTGAGGGAAGAGGCGTGGTCCTCGATTCGAGCGGCGGCTTTCGCCTTCCCAACAGTGCCATACGTGCGGCCGATGCGGCTTGGGTCAGACAGACTCGTTTGGCGGCGTTGTCTAAACAGGTCAAGCGGAAGTTCCTTCCGCTTAGTCCGGATTTCGTGATCGAAGTACTTTCACCAAGCGACGATCTGGCCGAAGCGCGCGCCAAGATGCGCGAATGGATCGAGCAGGGCGTTGCTTTGGCTTGGCTGATTATTCCGGATGATCGGCTGGTTGAGATATACCGGGCAGGTCAAGCTGTGCAGACGCTCAGCAATGTACATGAGGTGCGCGGCGAGGGCGATCTCGAAGGTTTCGTCCTGGCGCTTGATCGAATTTGGGAGGGACTATAAGTTGATGCGCAACCTATTCTTTGGTCTCGCGATGTGCGTGGGCGTGGCCACCGCCCAACAGCTGCCCGATCTCCCACTCAATTTGCGTGTACCTGAGAACCAGCCGTTCCTCATGATGGCGCACGGCAAGGGCACCCAGATATACACCTGTAGAGCTGGGGGCTCCGATGGCGGCCCAGCCTGGAGTCTGAAGGCCCCCGATGCGACTTTGTTTAATGTACGCGGGCAGGCAGTAGCCAAGCACTTCGCAGGTCCGACTTGGGAGGCCACCGATGGCAGTTCGGTGAAGGGCAAAGTTGTAACAACGGCGCCGGCGCCGAACCCGGACGCAATCCCTTGGCTGCTGCTCTCGGCTGCGAGCCATGCAGGGAACGGCATCATGAGCAAAGTGGAGAACATACAGCGGGTGAAGACGGTGGGCGGCAAAGCGCCGGCAACCGGCTGCGATGCGTCGCATATTGGTGCTGAAGCTTCCGTCCCTTACGAAGCCGACTACTATTTCTATTTGGCCGCGGCGGGACATTGATCAAGGAATGCAGCCTCAGACTCGCAGTTCATATCCGGCACCGCGCATACCCTGGATGATGCGGTTTCGGATCGCCGTCAGTTCATCGGCCGTCATGGTGCGGTCTAAAGCGCCGATTTCCAGGTGATAGGAAACGCTCTTGCTGCCCTCGGGCAGCGGTGGTCCCGCGTATTGGCGCACAAAATCGAGCGATGCCAGATCGGAACCGGCAAGCGCGGCCAATTCGTCCTGTATGCGGCTGACCGGCAGGCGCAACTCGCTGATCACTGAGAGATCGAATCCACTGGTCGGATATCTACGCGGCGGCGTGTAGCGGAAAACGCGGCTTGCGGCTAGCGATTGGGCGACGTCCAGGTCGACGTCGAACAGTACAGCCCGGCCCCCGAGGCCTTCCTGCTCCAGCAGCTTGGGATGAATCTCAAATAAGCGCCCAATCGTTGATCCGCGCCACTCGATTTCGGCGGCGCGCATGGGATGTTCATATAATTTGGCTTCGGCTGAACACAGCCGCGCGCCGGTGAACAGGCATTCGACCACGCGCTTCAGCTCGAAGAAGTCGCGCTCGTCGCCTTGCGCGCTATATATCGTTGCTGCACTGTGGGTACGTTCAGAAACTTCGCCGGAAGCGCGGTCGAGACGCACTTCGTGGCCGATCTCGAACAATCGGAATTCGGCGTAATTGCGAACGTTCGACACGATGTTGTTGAATAGCCCGGGCAGGAGGCTGGGCCGGATATGCGTCCACTCCGAAGCGACGGGGTTTCGAACCGTGAGGCAAAGCGCGGGGTCGAAATCAAAGCGCAGGAGGTCGGTTTGATTCACAAACGAGTAATTGTAAGTTTCGGTGAAGCCCTGCGATGCCATCTGCGCGCGCACCTGACGCAAATAGAGACGCATGGGATTCGCGGGCGGAACAGTTGCGGCAACCAACGGAGGAGCCGGGGCGATCTCGCCGTAGCCCACCATTCGGCCAACCTCCTCGACAAGATCGTCGGGAAGAGAGATGTCTTTGGTTGCGCGCCACGACGGCACGGTGACACTGAAAAGATCCGGAGCAGTAACTTGAACCGCAAAGCCGAGATCCGAGAGAATGCGGCGAACGCGATCGGCGGAGACGGGAGCGCCTAATTTCTTGACGACCACGGAGACGGGGAGCGGAATCGGCGCAGGTACTATGCGCGGCGTAGCTGCATCGGCAACACCGCCGACAACGCGAATGCCGGGGCACGCTTCCTTTAGTAATTCCAGGGCACGCGCAAGGCCGCGGACCGTATTTTCAGGGTCAAGAGATTTTTCAAAACGCATGGACGCGTCTGTGCGCAGCTTGTGCCTTGCCGAAGTTAGCCTTATTGAAGCGGCCAGGAAGTTCGCGCTCTCGAGCACAATGCGGGTGGTCTCTTCCGAGATCGCGCTGGCCGAGCCTCCGATGACACCGGCAAGAGCAATTGGGCCGGCAGCATCCGCGATGACCAGGTCGGCGGGGTCGAGATCATAGGACTCTCCGTTCAAAGCGGCGAGCCGTTCTCCAGGTAGAGCAGTACGCACCAGGATCGTGCCGCCTACCAGTTCATCGCCGTCAAAAGCGTGCATGGGTTGCGGCAGTTCCGCAAGAATATAGTTCGTGACGTCGACAATGTTGTTGATCGGATTCAGACCGACGCTTTCGAGGCGCGCCTGCAGCCACAAAGGCGACGGGCCAACTTTGACATTCTCTAGCACGAGCGCGCTGTAACGGGGACAGAGTGCCGGGTTAGCGACTTCGATTTTTATGGCGGGCTCATCACTCGGAAGGGCATCAAGCTTTACGGGATCAGCGAGAGTCCCGCCGGTAATCGCCGCCACTTCGCGCGCCATGCCGAGGTGTCCCCACAGGTCGGGCCGATGCGTCAGGCTCTTATTGTCGATTTCGATGACCCAATCGGCAGCAAGGCCTGGTATGGGCATGCCGGGCTGAGCGGATTCCAGTTCCAACAAGCCGGAGTGATCGCGGCTGATGCCCAGTTCGGCGGGGCTGGCCAGCATCCCGTCGCTCTCGATCCCTTCAATGATCGCTTTCCCAATCGTTTTGCCGTGCAGCGCGACGCCCGGAGGAACCCAGGCAGCGATCATGTCCGGATGCACGTTCGGCGCGCCACAGACCACGGTGATTTCTTGTCCCGTTCCGGCATCAATCGTGACGCGCTGGTTCTTGCCCTTGGTCATCGGTTCCAGGGCAAGTACACGCGCGGCGACCACGGCCTTGAAGTGCGCGCCCACGGGGTCAACGGCTTCACACTCGGCCGTTTTCATAGTGATCAGGCGTTGCAGTTCGGAAGCGCTGGTGGAAAGTCCGGGAACGGAATCGGCGAGCCAATTGTAAGAGAACTTCATGCTGAGCAGTTAGAACTGGGAAAGAAAACGGAGATCGCCGCCCTGCAATTGGCGGATATCGTCAATGCCGTAGCGCATCATAGCGAGGCGCGTGAGGCCGAGGCCAAATGCAAACCCGCCCCACACGTCCGGATCGATGCCGCTAATGCGGAGAACGTTGGGATGCACAAGGCCGCATGGCAAGAGTTCTACCCAGCCACTATTTTTGCAGACAGGGCAACCAATGCCACCACAAATGAGACATTGAATGTCGAGTTCGAAGCCCGGCTCAACGAAGGGAAAGTAACCGGGCCGCAGGCGGACTGTTACTTCACGCCTGAAAATTGAGCTGAGCAGGGTCTGCATGAAGTAGATCAGGTTTGCGACCGAGACTTCCCGATCGATCATCATGCCTTCAAGCTGATAGAAGGTGTGCTCATGGGAAGCATCCACTTCTTCATTGCGGAACACACGGCCGGGCGCGATCATGCGCAGTGGCGGCCCTAGTTGCCGCATGCCGCGCACCTGCACCGGAGAAGTGTGCGTGCGGAGCAAGTGACCATTTGAGAGCCAGAACGTATCCTGCATATCGCGGGCGGGATGCGTAGATGGAATATTCAAAGCATCGAAGTTGTGCTCTTCGGTTTCTACTTCGGGCCCATCGAGGATGGCGAAGCCGAGGGAAGTAAACAGGTCTTCAATTTCGTTCTGAAGCTGAGTCACGGGATGCAGGCTGCCGGGCCGGATTCCAGGCGCCGGCAACGTGACATCTATCCATTCCTTCGCCAGCCGCTCTTCTAACTCTGCTTGAGCGAAGCGCCGCTTTTTATCTTCGTATGCGGTCTCGAGATCCTGTTTAACGGCGTTCAACAGCTTGCCGAGGCGCGCGCGTTCGGGTACCGGCAGCATTCCAAATTCCTTGCTGATTTGCGCCAGGGTCCCTTTGCGTCCAAGGGCCTGAACCTTCTCCTCTTCCAGTTCTTCGAGCGATCCGGCCGACGCGAACCCGGCCAAAGTTGCGCGGCGAAGTTCTTCGAGTTGCTCGTCCAGCATGGGTTCCCCGGTTAGCGGGAAGCTCCCAGAGCATCGAGAAATTTAGCCAATTCGTGATGGCCTTTGGTTAAGGCGAGGTCGAGGGCGCATTGGTTATTACCGGCGCGTGCCTCAATATCCGCGCCATGGGCCAGCAGGAGTTCTGCGGTCGCACGGTCGCCATTTTGCGCAGCCGCATGAAGGGCGGTCCAGCCGCCTTCCTGGGTTGCGTTCGAGTTCGCTCCACGATCGAGCAGCAGCCGGATAGTGGAAAGATGGCGTCCTGCGCTCGCGGCGTGCAGGGGCGTATTCTTCATCGCGTTGGTGGATCGCGCTTCGATCGATGCTCCCCGGTCAAGCAGGGCCGTAACCAAATCGTCATGACCGAAGAAGGCGGCCAAGTGAAGCGGCGTCCAGCCATCGCCGCTGCGCGCTTCGAGCAAACTTGGGTCGTTGTCCATCTCGGCCATCACCACGGCGGTGCGCCCGGCTGCGCAGGCCAGAAACAGATCGAGTTTCGGGTTCCGGCTAAGGAGATAATCGGCCGTTTCTTCCTGGCGATAATACTTCGCCAGCAGTAATGCGCTCTGTCCGGCCTCATTCGGCGTATCAAGAAGCGCAGGGTCGCGATCGAGGGCCTCGCGAACGGCCGACAGATCGCCACGTTTGACGGAGTCGTGGAAAGACTGCAGAGCGGTCATAACGTTACGCGGCAGGCAAGAAGACCTGGTCTCCTTTTGTCAGCTCCCAATCGAGATGGTTGATGTAGAAGAGAAGAAGTTCCCGCTTGTACTTACTTGCGAACTCATGGAATGTACGTTCCTGCCACCCGTCCGTCAAATATTTAGCCGGATCCAGATCCTTGTCGAAGAATCCATCCTGATGCGGAATCTGCAAGAAGTTCAGAACATCGATGATCATTTGGAGATGGGAGAGAAGAAAGACCTGGGCCATATCGCCCGCAAAATCCTCTTCGCCCGATTCAATGCGCGCCCAAAACCGTGGGACGGCTTTGCGCAGAGCTTCCGAATTCACCTTAGTAAGATGAGTACGCAATTTAAACCGCTCGTAAACCTGATAAGTTTTCAATCTTCCGATGGATATGCCGCGCACCAACTGACTGAACACGTCCGGTCCTAAAGCGAGAAAAACTCCGCACAACTGCATCGACTGAAGGGTACCATAGCCAGAGGGGATCGGGGCTCGGCGAAATGCATCCAAGCCAGTGATTTTGTTGGGGTTCGGGGGCTCTAGGCTATAATCACGAGTTTGGGCTAAATCCCTCCAGAACATGAGTAATCTGATTGTGCTCGGGGCGCAGTGGGGCGACGAAGGCAAAGGCAAAATCGTCGACCTCTTCTCCGAAAAGTTTGATGCGGTCGCCCGCTATCAGGGCGGCCATAACGCGGGCCACACCGTTTATATCGGCGAGCGCAAGTTCGTACTCAAGCTGATTCCCAGCGGCATTCTGCGGCCCGGGGTGATGGCAGTGGTTGGTAATGGCGTTGTCATCGACCCCGCGGCTCTCCTGGACGAGATTTCGGGGCTTGAAGCCGCCGGCTTAGACATACAATCGCAATTGCGCATTAGTAACCGCGCGCATGTCATCTTTCCGTTTCATCGAACAATCGAGAAGATCTCCGAGGGGCGCGATAACAGAGTTGCGATAGGTACTACTTCGAGGGGCATCGGCCCGTGCTACGAAGACAAAATAGCCCGCCGTGGAATTCGGATCGCCGATCTAATCGATGTCGAGTTCGAGCAGCAGTATCGCGCTCTCGCGGAAGACAAGCAACTAATTGCCAGCGCCTTTGCCATCCCCGATCCCGGGAACTTTGAACAGATTCTAGAAGAGTACAAGCGATTCGCGGCGCAGATTCGGCCGCTGGTCTGCGATACCGCCCACCTTTTGAACGGTCTGATACGAGATGGGAAGTCTGTTTTGTTTGAGGGTGCACAGGGCACCATGCTCGATATCGATTTCGGCACCTACCCGTTTGTTACCAGCTCCAGTGCGGCTTCCGGCGGAGCGTGCACCGGGACGGGTGTGGCTCCGACCAAAATTGACGGGATTGTCGGTGTGTCGAAGGCTTACATTACACGCGTAGGCGCGGGACCGTTTCCGTCCGAAGATCTGACTGACCTGGGAGATGCCATTCGTAAAACGGGCAACGAATACGGCTCGGTGACCGGCCGGCCGCGCCGGTGCGGATGGTTCGACGTGCCGCTCCTGCGGTATACGGCCGAGGTGAACGGTTTCGACAGTTTAATTATTACCAAGCTGGATGTCCTTGATGAATTGGAGCGAATTCCCGTCTGCGTCGGGTATGAAGTGGACGGCCAAGCGGTGACCCAGATGCCGGCCAGCACGCGGAAAATGGAGGCTTTAAAGCCAATATTCGAGTGCTTGCCCGGATGGCGCACGTCGACGCGCGGTATTTCTAAATTGGACGATCTTCCGAAGAATGCTCTCTCGTATCTGAGCTTTTTGGAGCAGAAAACCGGAATTGAGATAGGATCCGTATCGAACGGTCCGGAGAGAAACGAGACCATGATCGTGGCCGGGTCGAAGTTGGAACGGCTGCTTGCCTGAAAACCCGGTGAGTTATCTGTCGCACACAGTCAAGACAGCGAAAATAAATGCTGCGGAATATACCCGGTACACGTCTAGTAGTTGACGCTAGTTTTCTGATTGAGCCTAGGGAACGCCCTGGTGTAAAGTTAGAAGCGGCGAGGTTCGGAGGCGGGACTCAAAGAATCTACAAACGAAACTATGAGGCCGTGCGCGCGTCTGTTGTTTACGTAAGGCAAAGTGGGGTTATTTCTATCTGGGGCGAGATGAGTTCGACGAGAGCAATTCACATCCTTGTGGTGGAGGACAATGCTGGCGACATTTTCCTCATTAAAGAAGGATTTCATGGCGCAGGGGGCGTGTTTAAAGTGCACGTCGTGAAGGACGGATTGAGCGCAATCGAATTTATCGAGCGCGGCCAACCGCGCCCTGATCTAATCATCCTCGACCTAAATATTCCCGGATTGAGCGGTCACGAAGTATTAGGTAGAGTAAAGTCCAACCCCGAATATATGGAAATACCCGTAGTGGTTTTTTCCAGTTCAAACTCGGCCAAAGATATCCTGACTTCTTATAAACTTCGCGCCAATAGCTACGTTAAGAAGCCATCGGACCTGGACGAATTTTTCGCGGCCATTGCAGCCATTGAGAGCTTCTGGACGCACACGGCTGTTTTACCGCTGAATTAGAAACACAGTCCTTCAGGACGTCTTGTCTTGTCGTGGCAAGATGTAAGTCATGCGTCTAGTCACCTATAGATCAGAGGGTCGCGTCCGCCCGGGAGCCGTTTTGGGCCAAGACGCGGTGCTTGATCTCTCGTCTCAGGGATTTGCATCACTTCAGGAAGTTATAGAGTCCGGCGCGGAAGGACTCGCCCGGGTCGAGAATTTCGTCCTTGCCTCGCCCGAAACGGCGCGCGTTCCGCTTTCGGCGGTCAAGTTGATGGCGCCGCTCCCAAAGCCACGGAAACTGATCTGCGTCGGCTTGAACTATCGCGATCATGCCGCGGAGACCGGCGCGAAGATCCCCGATATTCCGACCATCTTCAACAAATTTGCTACTGCTGTGATCGGGCCGGGCGACAACATCGTTCTTCCGAAAGTGGTTAAGACTCCGGATTATGAGGCCGAATTCGCTTTTGTGATTGGCAGGGGAGGCCGCCGCATCGCCGCCGGCGACTGGAAGGACCACGTCTTCGGCTACACCATCATCAACGACGTGACGTCTCGCGATTATCAGCGCGCGACGACGCAGTGGCTGATGGGCAAGACATTCGATACGTTTGCGCCGATGGGACCCTGGATCATAACCAAAGACGAGATTGCCGACCCGCACGCTCTTGAAGTACGCATGGAGATCAACGGAGAGGTTCTGCAAAACGGCAACACAAGTGACTTGATTTTCGGCATTCCGGCTCTGATCGAGTTTCTATCGAGCGTTTTCACGTTGGAACCCGGCGATATTGTCTCGACCGGAACACCGGCCGGCGTTGGGTTTGTCCGGAATCCGCCGCGTCTGCTGCGGGCGGGTGACGATGTGATCGTGAAGATTCCGGCCATCGGTGAACTGCGCAACCCGGTGGTAGCGGAGGGTTCAATATAGATCAGTAGTCCTGCTTTTGTGTTATCCGCGCTGCCAGCGCGAGCATGCAGAGTGCGATCGCCATAATTGTCAGCAGCCTTGGCCAGGGAAGCGGGCCCGCGAGCAGGAGATTGTGCTCCGGGTTCCAGTGCATTGTTCCAAATTCGCCCATTGTCCACATCAAGTTTAGGCGATAGGGGCGGAGCGAGGGCCAGTTTGAAATCAACACCTCCAGCATCAAGGCCACATAGCATGCCACCGGGGCTGTATATTCGCCGCCCAGAAGCACAGAAAGTAAAAATGCCGCCGCGAAAATGCCGGAGCCGCAGCAAAACCACAGAATGCTGAAATGCAGCGCTTCCGCGAGGGGATAGTATTGGTGGACCAGCAGAGACGATGACGGTATAAGCAATGCGGGCAAAAGGGACAGGATTGCCAACTCTACTATGCCGACGGCCATCTGGGTCACAAGTATCCGCAACCGGCTGACTGGGAGCGCAAGCGTAAAGCTGGCGGTGCGATGCCTTTTTTCCCGGAGCAGGCCGCCGAGACCAAGAAATATGGTCAAGAGCGCGAACATACCCTTGGCCGTGCCTGAGTATATGAGTCTGTCGATGTGCTCGCTGTAACTGTTGCCACGAAGGGATCGAATCGGGTTAGTCACACCCGACTGAATTTGATGGTGCAATAGGACGGCAAATAGGCAGAATCCAGCCAGCGCCGATGCAATGATGGCGAACCGAGTTCTGCTCTCTCGCCAGGCCTTATACCAGAGCATAGTTGATCCCATCTTTCCCCCAGTAATCAGAAATCCTGATGTTCGGCGATACGGCCGGCCAGGGCGACCAGACTGATGACAATCAGGAAAATGATTGCCAGTTCCGCCCAGGGAAGCGGCCCTGCCAGCGTGGCCACACTCGATTTGAAGTAGGGCATCCCGACTCCGCTCATCATGTCGTGTATATCGAGTGGATAATGTTCCAGGAACGGCAGATCGACAATCACTGAATACAGCAGCAGGCCGAGAAAGGCAGCGATCGGCGCCGTGTACTCTCCACCGAAAACGTTCGATGCCACGAACCCAATTACAAAGATGAACGCTCCTCCGGCGGTCCAAAGAATGGCGAATTGTATCGACTGAGACCACGGATAGAATTGGCCCACGAGGGGAGAAAGCGCCGGTATGACAAGTGCGGGCAACAGAGACAGTACGGCTATTTCCAAAAGCCCAGTAGCTGCGCGGACCAAAACCAGGTGCGGGCGACTCACGGGAAGGGCTAGCGTGAACCCGGCAGTGCCATGATCCCGTTCTCGCAACAGGCCGCCAATGCCGAGCAGGAGAGCAAGGAGAACAAACAATTCCCGAAGATAACCTTTGTAGACGATTCGCCAAATGTATTCCAGATACGTCAACGGTCTGTCGGAAATTTCGGCGCCCTGGCGGTGGAATACTACGAAACCGACGCACAGCGCCGCGATCGTAACAGCGCTTAACAAGAACCGATCCCGGCTCTCCCGCCAAGCTTTATACCAGAGCATCATCTCGCCTCCTTCACGGTTTCCAGAAACACTTCGCGGAGGCCGACTGCTGAGATATCTATCGAGACGGGTTCCATGCTGCGTGCAAGTTCGAGGATGGCATCCGCATTCTGGTTTGCCAATAAGACAACCTGACGGCCGCTGGTTTGGATTTGCTGGATACCTTGGATGCGGAACTTTTCTCGCGGCTGCTCCTGCGTGAAGCCGAGCGTGATGCGCCGGTAATCCTGGCGCATGTCATCTAATGAGACATCCATGACGAGCTTTCCGCGATCGATGATGCAGACGTGCTCTGCAATCCGTTCAACTTCTGCGATTTGATGGGAAGAGAAGAAGACCGTCGTGCCGTCCGCTGCCGCCGCTATCAATGCCTGGAGGAGTTCCTCTATCGAAACGGGATCGAGACCTTCGCTTGGTTCATCGAGGATCAAAAGCGCGGGGCGCCGCGAGAGCGCTAGCAGCAGAGCGAGTTTTGTCCGCATTCCTTTGGACAGCGCCTTTACTTTTCGGTCCAGCGGCAACCCATACTGTTGAAGTAACCGGTGTTCAACATCGCGCTGCCAGTCGGGGTAAAACGACTTAGTGAAGCGGATTAGCTGCTGAACCGTCATGTAAGCATATAACTGCTTGTCCTCTCCGACGTATGCGACTTCCCGGCGCATTTCGCGGTTTTCCTTTGGATTGTTAATCGACTTGCCAAGCACGACGCCAGCACCTGCTGTGGGGTGCGTCATGCCCAGCAACATTTTGATGGTCGTGCTTTTACCCGCGCCGTTGCGGCCAAGGAAGCCAGTAATTCGGTGGCTGTTCACCCGCAGGTTGAGTGAGCAGACGGCCTCGAAACTTCCGTAACGTTTTGTCAGTTCGTGAGTTTCGATAATGCAGGTTGAAGACATAGCACCTTTCTAGCTGCTCTCCTCGGCCAAGGCGCGGTAGAACAGCTCTGCGTTGAAAAGCCGGTGGATCTCGTCATCCGAGAGACCCTCGTCCCGCAGGGATTCCACCAGCCTCTGAACTCGACTCCGAGCAAGACGAACCTTTTCGGCGCGAGATTGTGTGCGGCGCCGGGCTGAAACAAACGCTCCTGAGCCGTGCCGGAGTTCCAGGAGGCCTTCGTGTTCGAGTTCAGAATACGCTTTTGCAACGGTGTTATGACTGACCATAAGCTCTTTCGCAAGCGTGCGAATTCCAGGCAACTCATCTCCGTGTTGGAGCACGCTTGTCTCGATGGCGTGGCGGATCTGCTGCATGAGTTGCAGATAGAGAGGCTGGCCCGCAGCTGGATTGAGCCTAAAAATCAAATCTGTACCACTGCCATGGTACAGTGACCGTTCAGGCAAGTCAAGACAAGTAGTGGTTAGATCCGAGGCGCTCAAACGCGCCGCTTAATAGAATGGACAGGCAAAATAATCCAGAGTACTTTTGAGGAGCTCGCGCACAAGGATTCCTCACGGCGTCGAAAATCGTTTGTAGGCGTCGAAAAGTGGCCTATGTGGGCCTCGTATTATCGAGAATGGGCTATGGGGTTCGAGCGTCGAGATCCAGTGATTGTTGTCGAAAAGCCGACACGCTAAAGCATGAGCGTTGAAAAACGCAGACAGCTCACGACAAATAGGCCCGCAGACCGCTACGCGTAGGCGGGTTCGTTCTCCTCAGCCGCGGTGAAGTAGGCGCAGTCGGGGTGGTGGAATACCAAAGCGCTCACGCTGGCCTCGGGGTCCATCATGAAGCCCTCGGTTAACTGCACACCGATGTCTTCGGGCCGCAGCAGGCGCCACAGCTTAGCTTGATCATCGAGATTCGGACACGCGGGATAGCCGAAGCTGTAACGTTTGCCGCGATAACGGGAGGAGAAGCGGTCCTGCATCGTAGTGGTTGGGGCATCGGGGAAACCCCAATCTTCGCGGATCCGGCGATGCAGCCACTCCGCGCAGCCTTCGGCGGTTTCAATCGCCAGGGCTTGCAACCCGTGGGCCTTCAGATACTCGCCGCGTTCTTTAGCCGCTTCGGCATATCCGCGAACGCCTTCTCCGGCAGACACCACGAACATCGCAATCTGGTCGCGCCTGCCATCTTGCGGATCCATGACGTAGTCGCTCAGGCAAAGCCCGTCCGATTTGGCCTGCCGCCCGAAAAAGAGGCTCTCAATTGGAGATTCTCCGCCCGGTTCGAACAGATGAATGGAGTTGCCGTCGCGCTCTGCTTCCAAAAATCGCCACACGGCGCGGACCTTCAGGAACTTTGTCGCCTCGCCTTTAAGTTCCTCGACGCTGTGGAACAATTCGAGAGCTTTGGGATCGCGCTCCGCCAGCAGCTTTTCGAAATGCCCTTTGAAGCCGAGGTGCCGCCCGTACAGCATGAACGGATTGATGTAGCTCCAAACCTCATTCAGGTCGGGAACGGTGCGCAGCTTCCGGTCAGCGTAGGGGAGTGCGGGAATCGGGATGCCAGTGCGCACTTTGGGGCTGCGCCGTTCGCCGCTCGGTATGATGACCGGCTCGACGGGCGGGGCCTCCACCGGCATGTCGTGAAAAATGTGCTGGGAAAGGACCTGTTCGCGCGTTTCCGGGTCCATGATCTCGTTCATCAGGCGAAGCCCGGTCATGGCGTCCTTGGCATAGAACGTCGGCGAGGTATAGCTGGGGCCGATTTTGGATTTCGTGAATTTCTCAGATAGCGCAGCGCCGCCAACAAGCAGGGGCACGTCGATTCCGGCGTCCTTCAGGTCACCCGCGGTGGTGATCATCTGCTGGGCGCTCTTCACCAACAGTCCCGAAAGTCCAATCGCGTCGGGCTTGTACTTGTTGAACGCCTTGATCAACTCTTCAGGAGGCACCTTGATACCGAGATTGACGACCTCATATCCGTTGTTGCTGAGAATGATCTCGACGAGGTTCTTGCCGATGTCGTGGACATCGCCCTTGACGGTCGCCAGAACGATTTTCCCGCGCGCGGCCGTCTCGGATTTCTCCATGAACTGCTCCAGGTGGTTCACAGCGGCCTTCATAGCCTCAGCCGATTGAAGCACTTCGGCGACGATCAGTTCGTTCTTATTGAATAGCCGGCCAACTTCGGACATACCGGCCATTAGAGGGCCATTGATGATGTCGAGCGGGCCCATACCCTCAGCGAGTTTCCTGTCGAGGTCCGGGATCAGCCCGTCCTTGGTGCCTTCGATGATGTAGTTCGCCAGGCGCTCGTCCAGGGGCAGATCAGAAGTCTTTTTCTTTTGACGTCCCGTAACACCGCGGAAATGTTCTGAAACGGCCGCGATGTGGAATTGATTTATCGCGATCTTCTCATCGCGGCTCTGCTCACGCCAATCGGAAGGAGCGTTGGCCAGCAATGCGGCCGCCGGATGCTCCTCGGGAATTTTGTCGGGAGGAGTGTTATACAGCAGCGCTTCCGCGAGGTGGCGCTCATGCTCGGGGATTGAGGCAAAGCGCTCCAGCTTTTCCGCGTTTACGATCGCCAGATCGAGACCGGCCTTCGTGCAGTGATACAGGAAAACGGAATTGACTACTTCGCGCGCCGAGGCCGGCAGCCCGAACGAGATGTTCGAGATACCCAGCACCGTCTTGACGTAGGGGATTGCGTTTTTGATTGCGCGAAGCGCTTCGATAGTCTCCACAGCGCCGCCAATATAGTTCTCATCGCCTGTGGCGCAGGGAAATACGAGCGGGTCGATGATGATGTCTTCAGGCGGGACGCCATATTTGCTCGTCAATAGATCCACGGATCGCTGGGCCACGGCCAGCTTGCGCTCACGCGTGAAGGCTTGCGCCTGTACCGGATCTTCGTCAATGCAACCGACCACAAGAGCCGCTCCGTACGCACGGGCCAATGGACAGATGGCTTCAAACTTCTCCTCGCCGTCTTCCAGATTGACCGAATTGATGATGCTTTTGCCCTGGCAATAGGTGAGTGATAACTCGACCGACTTTGAGTCGGTCGTGTCGATCATGATCGGCGCTTTGATTTTGCGGATCAGTTTTTCGTAAAAGACCGGGATGTCCTTGATCTCATCGCGATCGCTTGATTGCAAGCACACGTCGACGATATGTGCGCCGTTGCGCACCTGCCAACGCGCAATCTCGGTTGCCTCTTCCCATTTCTCGGCCGCGATCATGTTCTTGAACAGGCGCGAACCAATTACATTGGTGCGTTCACCTACGATTAGTGGACGATTGCTATCGTCGGCTTCCACCAGCTCGATGCCCGAGAAATAGGTCCGGTGAGTCGGATGTTTCTTCGGTCTTGGATGCTTGCCCTGAACCATCTGGGCGATCGCCCGGATGTGGTCCGGCCTCGTACCGCAGCACCCGCCAACGATGTTTAACCAACCGTGATCGACGAACTTCTCCAACTGCGCGGCCAGGCTTTGGGGTGTTTCTTTGTAGGTTCCGTCTTCGGCATCGGGCAAACCGGCGTTGGGATAGCACGACACATACGTGCCTGTCAGATTGTGGATGGTGCGGATGTGATCGGTCATCAGATCCGGACCAGTCGCGCAATTCAGGCCGAGCGAAAGAAGTTGAGCATGCGAAAGCGAGGCCCAGAACGCATCGGCAGGTTGTCCGGCGAGCGTGGTGCCCATGGTCTCGATGGTGCCGGAGACCATCGTCGGGATGCGATACCCGCGCTCCCGTCCAATACGGTCAATCGCGATGAGCGCCGCCTTCACGGTGCGCGCATCGTTGCAGGTCTCGAGCAACAGAACATCCGCCCCGCCGTCCAGCAAACCCTTGGCCTGCGTGGAGTAGGTCGCGATCAACTCGGTAAAGGTGACGCCACCTCCGATGCTGATTACCTTAGTTGTCGGGCCAATTGAGCCGGCGACGAACCTGGGCTTACCCGGCGTCGAAAACTCCTCAGCGGCCTTTCGGGCCAACCGCGCTGCTTGTGCACTGATCTCATACGCGCGATCGGCGAGGTCATACTCGGCGAGCACCAGAGGCATTGAGCCAAACGTATCGGTCTCCACCATGTCCGAGCCGGCTTCATAGTAGGCGCGATGCACGTCCAGGATGACGTCGGGGCGCGTCAGCACCAGGTTTTCGTTACAACCTTCCAACGCGGGTCCGCCGAAATCCTCGGCCGTCAAGTCGCGTTGCTGTAACATCGTTCCCATCGCGCCGTCCAGCACCAGGATGCGAGTTGAGAGCGCGTCTTCTAGCGCCTGCCGGCGAATCTGCCTGTCGTCCATAGAGATAAAGAACTATTCTTATTGTAACTTTCGGAGCGCCTTTTCCGCGCCCTAGCATCATTGAATGGGCGCGATTTCGGCCTGTTTGGAATTACGTTATGCTTGGCAGGCTGGACTAGGAGGGAATCGGAATGGAAGGCGGACGAGGCGAATGGGTACTCTCAAGCAAGGGCGAAGCAGTTTTCAAGGAATACCCGGTTGACAAGATCAGTTGGACCGTCAACGATCAATTCATAGCCGACGGCGGGCGCCTCACCTTCTTCCACGTGACAACCGTCGATCTGGACAGCATGCAAATTGAGGTTAAATCGGGCAACAAGGAGTTTGGCGAGGGCTTTTACACATTAGGCAGCGATACCCCCGAGCCGTACAAGATCATCGGGGCCGACTGGTTTGAGTCGGAGTCCGGGCAAGGCCGCTTCGACTGGCACGTCATCGCGTTTTCTATCAAGACCGACGCATTATTGAATCAGCTTTGCAACAAGCAAGACGATTTGAAGGCCGACATCACGTTCTATCTCACTCATTCCACCAAGTATCCTCGCGGGGGCGACAATCCGAACGCCGATGACCTGATAATGATCGACAACATCAACCGAAAGACGCGAGTTCTTGTATTTCCGCATACCAAACAAACTGAAGTTGCATTTGGGCCGAAGGACGAAAAGAAAAGTTGGGATTCCTTTGCGGCGCCCAAAGTCGGGGGCGGTGATTACTGGCTAATACTCGGCCCTCAGCAGCCCCTGAACATGTTGCAATATCGCCAGTATACTTGGACCCCCGGCTGGGGCATCTTTCTCGTCAACTCAGGACTGCGGTCCTACGCCTATCGCAACTATATACACAATTCAGACGGTTCTCGAAAGTCGAAAGGCGGCAAGTGGCCGAACGGTCACAAGATCGTGATCGATCTGAAGTACAAGACGACCTAAGGTCATGTGACCGGCCGTCTTCGGAAACGGGGGGGTGGGGGAGAACGTCTCAATCGAAATGGCATTAAATCCAGCGGCGGCCCAAGCCGTCGCAATCCTCTGCGGTCTGAGCGGTGTCTGGTGCTTAACGGCAGCCGCGCAGGAGCATTCGCCAGCACCGGACAACAGATCGAATATGACGCCCATTTCGTTGAGCGTGGAAGAAGGCGCGCCCCTCCGGGTGATCACAACTCAGAAGATCCGATTTAAGGAAAATGCCACGGTGCACGCGCGCCTGACGGATCCCGTCTACGCGTTTGACAGGGAGGTGGTCGCGCCAGGCGCGGAACTGATTGGCACGGTAACGAAATTGACGCCGGTCAATCGGCGCAGGCGAACTGCGGCTCTGCTCGCGGGCGATTTCACGCCGCTGCGAGATCCCGAGATTCAATTCGACACGCTTCTGTTAAAAGACGGCAGGCGCATTCCTTTAAAGACCAAAGTGACCGCCGGCAGTGGCGATGTCGTGCATTTCGAGGCTGGTAAGAAGAAGAGCAAACTGGCTCAGGCGAAGGAGGCTGCGCGGGATCGCATCCAAGCGGAGAGGCGGGCGGTAATCGACGCTGTGAAGACGCCGGGCAAACTGCAGCGGATAGGCGACGTGTTGCTCGCGAAACTTCCCTACCATCCGCAATCGTGGCCGGCGGGAACGCGATTAAACGCGGATTTGGAGGAGCCGCTCGATTTTGGAACCGCGAATATTTCTGCTACAGAGTTGTCGGGAAGCGGCGAGGCGCCTGCAACCGACAGTGTTGTGCATGCGCGGCTTGCAACCAACCTGGATTCAAGCACAGTCAGCCGCGGAACGGCTGTCGAGGCGATCTTATGGCAGCCCCTGTTTTCCCAAGACCATAAGCTCCTCTATCCCGTTGGGAGCCGGCTGACCGGAACCGTGCTTCAGGTGAGACCGGCCCGTTCGTGGCATCGCAATGGACAGCTTCGTTTCGCATTCGAAGACATACAGGCTCCGGCGAGTGCGATTGCAACTGCGACTGCTCCCGCAAGGCCCGAGCGGCCGGCGCCAGATCAGTTACAGCCTCGCACGCAGGGCCTATCGGAGCGCCGGGTTCAGGGCCAGTTGGAGGGTGTCGGGGGAAGCGGCAATGAAAAGGTCGCCATGGATTCCGAGGGAGGGACTAAGGCCACGTCATCCAAGGCGCGCTTTATCGCGCCCGTGGTCACGCTGATGCTGGCCGGACGGGGATTGGACCGGGACCGGGTCCGCCAGAACGGAGTTCCGACCGGTGCATATCAATCCACGGCCGGCGGACAAGCGATAGCAGGCGCGGTTGGATTTGGTCTGATCGGCGCTGCCCTGGGCCAGGTATCGCGTCCGTTTTCCGCTGCGCTTGGCTTTTACGGAGCCGCATGGTCGGTCTATTCAAACGTGATCGGCCCCGGACGCAACCTGACGTTTCCGGTGGAGACGCCCATCGAAGTTCGGCTGGGTTCGCGCACCGCTCCGGCCAAGCCTTAGGGCTGGCGATGACTGATGCCCTTCGCCCTGAACCAAGGCGTTCGGATCTATTGGGAGGAGCATGGTTCCGGGCCGCCGCTGCTGATGATCATGGGTCTCAGCTTCACTCTTGAGATGTGGCATCGCCTGGTTCCCGAACTGGCCCGGCGCTATCGGCTGATCATGTTCGATAACCGCGGAATGGGACGCAGCGATGTGCCCAGAGGACGTTTTTCAATAGAACAGATGGCGAGGGATGCGGTTGCCGTGATGGATGCGGCGAACGTCGGGGCAGCGCATGTACTGGGAGCTTCGATGGGCGGAATGATCGCGCAGGAACTAGCTTTGTGCTTCGATCATCGCGTTCGCAGTTTGATGCTGGGCTGCACGAGTCACGGCGGCCTGATCTCGCGATGGCCGGATTTCCGGTATGTGCCGAGAAAAGTGAGTTTCTCGGACAGCGATCATTCGGCGCGCGAGAGACCCATTATCGACCTCCTCTATGCCGCTACTACCGCGCGCGAATTGATTGAGGAGGACCTACAAATCCGTTCCACATGCCGCTGGACACGCGAAGGCTTCCTCAAACAGTTTGGCGCTATCCTTCTATGGAGCTCCTACCGGCGCTTGCCCCGCATCCGTGTTCCGACGCTGGTTGTGCACGGCGCCCAGGACCGTCTGATTCCGCCCGAAAACGGCCGGGTGGTGGCCCGGCGCATTCCCGGCGCGCGTTTTGTCTTGCTTCCGAACGCCGGACACATCCTGACCACCGATCAAACTGAGCAGTGTCTCGCGGCGATTCTGGATTTTCTCGGCCAGCATGCCGCCGACTAAGCTTTATTGCGGCGCGACAAGACCTTTGCGGATAGCGAACAGCACCAGTTCCGCGGTGCGATGGATGTTCATCTTTTCCATCAGGTTTGCGCGGTGAACGGAGACGGTGTTTACGCTGAGATCGAGAAGTCCCGCGATCTCTTTGTTGCTTTTGCCCTGGGCAATCAACTGCAGCACTTGCTTCTCGCGAGCGGTTAATTTATCGAGCTCGTCATCGCGTTCCTGGGCCACGTATTTGAGTCCCGCGCCCATAACCCGGCGTCCCTCGGCGACGGCTTTGATAGCGCCGACCAGATCCACATCGATAGCGCTCTTCAGGAGAAATCCCTTGGCTCCGGCGTCCAGAGCATTGCGTACGTAGTTGTCGTCGGCATGCATACTCAAAACCAGAACTTCCGTTCCGGGCAGGTGTTTGACGATCTCCTTGGTAGCCTGGACTCCATCGAGTTCCGGCATAGAGAGATCCATTACGACGACCTTAGGCTTTAGTTCGTAGGCCATACGGATGGCTTCGACGCCATTGCTGGCCTCGCCTACTACCTTCATCATTTCGTCGTCTTCCAGGAGCCGGCGGAATCCACGGCGAACCAAGCTGTGGTCGTCGGCCAGAAGCACGGTTATTTCATCGATCATTGACTGCAAATTGCCTCTCTTCCCGATCACTTGCCATTGATTCGGCGGAGTGATCGTCTTGACGGTATGGCATGTTCAGCGATACGGTGGCGCCGCGCCCCAGTACAGAAGACACGGTTAATGTTCCCTGCACAAGTGCGGCGCGCTCTTGCATCGCAATCTGCCCTAAGCCGGGCATGCCAGATTTTTTATTGATGGGCATACCGCGGCCGAAGTCGCGCACATTGATGGTGAGCGAATCGGTTCCAAAAATTAATTCTACTTCCGCCCGCTTGCTGCCGGAGTGCTTAGCGGCATTATTTAACGCCTCTTGTACGATGCGGAAGCAGTGTATGGCGGTCTGTCCGGTGATGCGCTCCGGAGCGGCGGGCGTAACAGTCACGCTGGTTGCGATGCCTGTCTGCCTTTGAAACAGTCCGGTGTACCATTCGATGGCCTTCGCCAGTCCGTAGTCGTCCAACACCGCGGGGTGCAGCATTTGTGACAAGCTACGCATTTTTTCGAGGGTGTTGTGAGTAATCTCACGCACCTCGCTTAATTCGGTGCGTAAGGGGGAATCGGGCGGCACACCTTTGCGCTCGGCGCGGGCCAGCATGGCGCCGACGGCGGTCAGAATCTGGCCGAACTCGTCGTGCAATTCGCGCGAGACGGAGCGCAGCACCTCTTCCTGAACCGTGATCAACTTGGCGGCGAGAACGCGACGCTGGCGCGAGAGCGATTCCATAGCCTCGAATATGCGGCGATTGGAGTAGATGAGATACAAACTGGTAGCGACAATGGCTAGCAGGACGGCGGCTAGAAACCAGTAGATGTTACGCTCTACGCCGCGATAAATGGACGCGATTTGGGCATCGGCGCGCTCTTCGGCCTCGTTGTTACGTTCCAGCAGCCGAGATAGCGTGTTGGCGAGAGCGGACTGTTGGGCGCGAAGCTGAGTGAGGGCCAGATTGCGGGCGGCATCCTCATTACCCGTAGCGGCCGACCGGAACACGCGGTCGGAGGTATCCCAGAACTGCCGCATGGATTGGATCAGGACAATTTGCTTCTCGGGCCGGCGAGTAACCGGCGCGAGCTTTGCTTCCTTGCGAATGGCATCTTCCATGTCCGATCGCAAGTGGGAGAACTGGCTTTGATAGCCGACGATTCCCGTGACGGTTTGTGCGTCGGTCATGTCCCGTAGGCGCAAGCCGAGCGTGTTGAGGTCGTTTTGGACCCGGAGAAGTTGAAGAGAATCTTCGCGGTTGCCGTCGATGGTTGTGGTTTGCAGCCGTTTAAGCCCACCAAGCTGAAGCAGAGAGTACCAGGAGAAGACAGTAACCGCCGCTAAGGTGATGAGAAGACCGATCATCAACCGCACGGTGGGCGAGTTTGTCATCGGCCGTTTTTTGAGAAAGTTCGCAGCGCCACGATCTCGCGCTTCCCGTCCAAGGCCGCCTAATGCCGGTTTTTTGTTAGACGGCGGCACGGCGTCGCGCGTAGTTTGTACCATGTTTCCACTAAATAGATATGACGACGAAAGTGGGCGATTCGTTGCGGACCGCTAGTGCTAAAAATCGTGTAGGAGCATCTACTTCTAAGGAACTCGCGCAAAACGGGCGCGGTATCGAGCGCGCCGCCCAAAGTCAAGCGAGTTCCTGTGTGAATCGGCGCGCATCCGCGCTTTTGCGCTTAGACGGAGCCGAAATGTATATTGCGATTTTTGGCGTTAATGGCAGGGTGGGCAGCCGGATCGCCCAGGAAGCTCTCAGCCGGGGTTGTTCGGTCACGGGCGTTTATCACCACTCGGGAGAGACTCCCTTGGACCGCGAGAAGCTATTGCTGCGGCACGGTAACGTGACAGACCCACACGAGGTGGCGCAATTGGCGAAGGGGAACGATGCTGTGGTGAGCGCTATCGGGCCCTCAGAATCGTCGGTCCGCGAATTTTTGCCAAATTCCGTACGCTCGCTATTGGTAGGCCTTAAGCAGGCCAATGTTCGGCGCCTTGTGGTGGTTGGCGGCGCAGGTTCGCTAGAGGTTACTCCAGGTGTGCAGCTTGTGGACACTCCGGATTTTCCGCCAGCTTGGCGGGAAGTCGCGCTGGCACATCGGGAAGCGCTGGACATATTGAAGCAGGAGCGGGAAATCGACTGGACCTACATCAGTCCGGCGGCTTTTTTGGAACCAGGCGAACGGAGGGGCCACTACCGTGTTGACAGCGACAAACTGGTGGTCGATGCGGAGGGACAAAGCCGCATTTCGATGGAAGACTATGCTGTCGCGGTGTTGGATGAACTGGAACGCGGTCAATTTCTAAAAAAGCGGATGGCCGTGGGTTGGTAGTTCAGGTAACGGCCTAAGCCACGCTGCTTGATTGGACAGCGGGACAAGTTACTTCGATGCTGACGCCTTTGCCTTCGGAGGCATTCACCTCGAGCCGGCCGCCGCAACCGCGCGCACGCGTTTCCATGCCAGCCAGGCCGAGACCGGCGCCACTGCGGCGTTTTGCGGCGCCGAAGCCCCGGCCATTGTCTGCGATTCGCAGGGTCACATCGCCGTGCTGGACGAGCAGATGGAGGGTCGCCTCCGTTGCGCCGGAATGGCGGGCAACGTTCGTCAGAGCTTCTTGGGCGATTCGGTAGAGATGTGTTTCCGCTTCGTCGCGAAGGCGCCCTGCTTTAAGATCGCTGCGGTACTGGACGGCTATCCCTGTTCGCAGCGCGAAGTTTTCAGTGAGCGAACGCAATGCGGCGTCGAGACCGAAATCATCAAGAATGGTGGGACGCAATAGTTGCGACATTTCGCGAACGTCTTTGATCGCGCCATCAACCAGGGACATGCAGTCGTCCAGACGCCGCGTCTCAGAGTTTTGATCGGGAGTAGGTTGATCTCGCAACGCGGAAAGATTAGCCTTAACGGCGGTCAGCGCCTGGCCAAGCTCATCGTGGAGCTCATGTGAAAAACGGCGGGCGACGTTTTCCTGCGTTTCGAGGAATTGATATTGCAATTGAGATAGTTCAGCAGCCTGCTGTTCCAGACGCCGAAACAGACCGGCTGAGGCGCGAACGACCCAAGTAGCGCAGAGAAGAGAAAGGCCGACGCAGAGGGCGAACAGCCAGACAGTGAACCGGAGCAGGCCATGGCCTTCCTGGTAGATGCTTTCGCGCAGCATCTCAGCCTGTTCATAGGCGGATTCGAGAGCGTTGCTCATCTGCTGGCGCGAATCCGTCAACTGGCTGAGGATTTCCTCGCGCCTAATGAGATCTTTCTTTGCGAGCTGCACCCAACGGCCATTCAAAGCGGCCTGCTGCTTCTCAATGCCGTCTATGGCACCCTTGGTGGCCTGCTGGCCGTCGGCGAATGTCTGGGTGTTGGCGTCGATCTGGCGCACGGTGCGTATGGCGACGAGCAGCGCGGAAAGCAGGAGAACGGCGGAAGCGCCGAGGGCAACCAGCAACAAACGCTGAATATGGGAACGCTTGATGGAAGGGACCTGCGGCACGTGACGATTCTTTCATTAACTTATTAAAGGCGCTATCCCGAAAATAGGGGATAAAGATTCCCATTTTAAGGCGATGGCGCGCGGGCCGGATAACAGTCAAAGTGGAGTTGTGAGCGGCGGAGACCGACCGCCACAGATTGAAGGAGAAGAAATGAAAAGCTTATTGACCTCGACCCTATTGACTGTAGTTGCTGTGCCCTTTCTGATGGCGGCTCCGACTGCTCCGAAGCAGGACTCGACGCAGTCCACGACTTCGCAGACGAAGAAGGCCAAGAAACATAAGAAGTCGACGACCTCGACCGAGTCGAAGACAACTAACCCAAGCAAGTAAGTGATCAGTCAACAACATGGGCGTGAATACAAGTTGGCCGGATAGGCATCAGTGACACGCCCGAAATAACACAGAAACAAAGAAGTAGCTCCGCATGAAGCAGCCCGGATTCCAAGTGAATCCGGGCTTTTTTGTGCCCGCCGGTGTACTAACCTTAAGAGGCATTGAGGAACTCGCGGAGCACGGGCATCATTGCCGTTGGGGTTTATGTGTGTTCTGTGATTGCCGGTGCGGCTGATTACAGAACTCCTGCCGGGACGAAGCCAGCGCATCGAACCGAACAGGGCGCGGGAACTATACTGCCGGGCGGCCGCCTACTATCGCCATTCGGCAAAGAGTATACGACTGGCCCGGGACCATTTGGTCTTGCAATCAGCCCGGACGGCAACCGCATTGTGACATCGGATGGAGGCATGGATCGAACCTCGCTTTCATTCTTGGAAAGAGTTAGCGGTGCTTGGCGCATGCGCAATGTTACCGTCTCGCCAAAGGAAATTTCAGAGACCGGCGACGACGAGTGGAAGAGCACGTTCATGGGACTCGCGTTCGATGGCGCGAGCGCGCTGTATGCATCCGAGGGCGAATCGGGCCAAGTGTACGAGTTGGAACCGGCATCCGGCAAACGCCTTGGCCGTTATGACCTGAATGTAGACGGCTTTGCGGACAGTTATTCAGGGGATTTGGCGTTGGACAGTGAGCGCGGTGTTCTGTACGTCGTGGATCAGGCGAATTTCCGGGTAGTTGTGCTGGATGTGCGGCATCGCCGCGTGCTGGCGAGTGTTCGGGTGGGCAGGCTGCCGTTTGCGATTACGCTTTCGCCGGACCGCCGGCGTGTTTATGTGACGAACGTTGGCATGTTCGCATACCAGCCGATTCCAGGCGCTCACCAGAAGGATGCGCGTGCCACAGGCTTGGCGTTTCCGCCCTTCGGGTTTCCATCGAAAGAGGCACAGGACGGTGTAACACGCGAGAATGCCAGCGGCGAACGGGTAGCTGTGCCTGGATTGGGAGATCCGAATGTTCCGGAGTCGAACAGCTTGTGTATCGTGGACGTGTCGGACCCTCGCCATCCGCGCGTAATCAAGTTTCTACGGACGGGCTTGCCTTTTGGAACGCAAAGTTTGGGAGGGAGCAGTCCCGCTGGCGTGCTGGCAACTGATGAGCATGTGTTCGTGTCCAACAGCGTGAATGATTCGATCTCAGTGATCGACCCGGTGGCGCTGGTGGTGACGAAAACGATTGAACTGCGAATTCCCGGCCTGGAACAGTATCGCGGCATTTTGCCGATCGGTATGGCGTATCATGCGGGGCGCAAGGAACTGTTGGTAGCCGAGGGCGGGATCAA
>DATBEF010000136.1:0-7547 GCA_036269625.1 Bryobacteraceae bacterium
AGGATCTGCCGCTTGGTGACTTGCGCCAATACCGCCGGGTTCGCACGCAGATCGACCCCGGCCGTTTCCTTTGCCAGAGCACAGCATTCCACGAACGACAGGATGCGGCCGCCATGGAACGGGTCCACCCAATAGCGGTTCTCGGAATCTTCATAGGCCACTATAAAGTGTCCGGGCAATCCGACGCCATACACCGGCCTTGAAAGCCTCCGCGCGACTTCGATGTAAACGATCGATAACGAAATTGGAATCCCGAGCCGGCGCATCAGCACCGAATTCAGACAACTGTTCCGAGGATCGTAGTAGTCGCCTTCGTTACCGCGGAACTGAAGCGTCTCGAAGAGGAGTTCGTTGGTGGCTTCAATGAACTCCAGCCCGGTGGAATGCGGTTTCAATCGGGAGCCCACTTGTTCGGCCAAATTACTCAAGCGGAACAGTGAGGATTCGAAATCCAGGCCTGGGAACTCAACCCGCGCCAGTTCCAGCGCAGCCACGTCTAGAGTGGTCTCGGACCTTTCGTTTTGCAAGGCATCGCGCAGCCGTCGCACGCGTGCTAGCTTACCACTCCTTAAACAGGGCCGCCCGAGCGATTTTTCTAAGCTGTCTGGAGCTCGTTACACGCTGTCGCGACGTCCGGCGAGAGCTCGGCCACTTGGGCCAGGTGCACGATCTCAAACAGCTCCGCGACGCGGGTCTGCGCGCCGGCAATTCGCATGCTCCCGCCGAGCTTCTTCATCTGCGCCGCGCTGACGATCAACATGCCCACTCCGGAACTGTCCACGAAATCCGCCTTACTCAAATCCAATACCAATTTGCGACAGCCGTCTTCCAGCAGCTTCCGCACTGAAAATTCGATAGACCGCAAGGTCGTTCCCGTGTGCAGACGGCCGCCGATTTCTAATACGGTGATGTCCGGTGCTACTTCACGTTTGCTGAATTCCGTGGACATAAGGATTGGGTCAAGCTTCGTTTGGCTGAACTGCCGCGGGACGGCAACGTAGACCCTTCCGCCTCGCTAGGCTATCACATCCAATGAGCAGGGCCTATCAGGCGAGAGCGGCCAGCGCCGCTGCCGCAATCCCTCTAAACTGAAGGAAAGTCCACAGTATGACAATTGACGAACGACTCGCCTTCCTACTGCAAAGCACGGAATCCCTCCACGCATCAACGCAAGAGCTCCACGCCACAGCCGCCGAGCACACTAAACAGCTCGCCGAGCACACCAGACAGGTCGCCGAGCACACCAAACAGCTTCAGATCGATGCCGAGAACATCCGAATGCTCGCCAACATCGCCGCAGCTCATGAACACCGCCTCGATAACCTAGAAGGCAACAATACGTAAGCAATCCCCAGCGGCGCGCACACCATCCCGCAAATCCGACGAAACTCCGCTGCGGTCGTGGCCCACAAAGGCTTTCGCGTTTTCACGTGGGGTTAGGCTTTGTGCGGCTGTACGGCGGCTAAACCTGGATCCAGTTCGACTACCGGATTATAGGTTAAAATGCGCCCGCAGCTTTCGCAGAACATGATTTGGTCGCCCCGGCGGAGGTCTTGGAAGAACTGTGGGCGGAGCATGATCTGACAAGCGTCGCAACGGCCTTCCGTGGCGTCGGCGATTGCTGTGCCTTTGGTTTTTCGGCGGATGCGCTCATAGTCGGCATAAACCTTCGGGCTGATTTCGGCCACTGCCGCTTTGCGTTCGTTCTGCCGTTCGGCTAGCTCGCGCTTGTCCGCCGCGGTTCGTTCGACGGCGCGCTTCTTCTCCGCATCGACGTGCTGTTGCTCGGTCTTGAGTTCAGTCTGCGCCGCCTGAATGCTCTTGTCCAGGGGCTCGCCTTGTTCCATCAGCTCCAGAATCTTGTCTTCAGCTTTTCGTATCTCGCCCTCGCAATAGGCGATTTCATTCTGAAAGGCGCGATACTGCTCGTTGGTCTTGGCCTCGATCGTTTGGCCCTTCAGCTTGGAAATTTTCTGTTCCTGGATCTGAATGTCGCCTTCCAGCTTCTTCCGATCACGCTGGTTGGAGGCTTGGGAAGCCTTGCCGGCCTCGAGCTTTCGCGTCTGTGTTTCTAGTTTCTTCTCGATCTCGGCAATATGTTTGGGGAGGGTGGAGATTTCGTGTTCGAGCGCCGAAATCTTGCGGTCTAGCGCCTGAAGACGCAACGCAAGAGCAAGGTCCTGCAGCATTAATTCCGAATTTTAGCACGTGCATTCGCTAAACGTTCCCGGAATGGCCGCAGAAAGGATGCTGCCGCGATGCTCAATTCATTCACTCCGAACAGATGCGCCGCCACCGTGAACAGCACCAGCCCGAACGGCAGGCAAACTCCCAGGGTACCCAGGTAACCCCAGCGATTGGCAGCTAGGCGCTGGCTCATCTGGGCATAGAGCACGGCGAGCGGAACCGCCATAATCAGCGACGCGCCCGCGATGCGCACAAAGCGGTGCATCAGGTAACGCCCTTCAATGCCGCCCAGCTTGCGCCGCAACAGCTCAAACAGGCAGAGGCAGGCCACAATCGCCACGACTGATGTCGATAACGCTAGCGCGGCGTAGCCCATGTGCAGGTAGCCTGTCAGCGTTGTCGCGGCAACAAAATTCACCACGACCGATACCAGGCTGATGTACATGGGCGTGTGCGCGTCCGATAGCGCATAAAATGCCGGATTCAGAATTTTGGTGGCCGCATATCCCAGCAATCCGACCGAATATAGGGATAGTGCCATCGCGGTTTGCTGCGTATCATAGAGTTCGAATCGGCCGCCCTGAAAAATCGCTCCGATTATGGGCCGTCCCAGAATAATCAGCCCGACGGAAGAAGGCACGGTCAAAACGAGCATCATTGCCAATGAACGGGACAGCGTTTTGCGAAATTCATCGAAATTGCTTGATGCGGCGCTGCGAGCGACCGATGGCAACATCGCCGAGGCGAACGCCACGCCAAACAGGCCCAGCGGAAGCTGCATGAAGCGGAACGAATACGCAAGCCAGCTCACCGGCCCGTCCGCGCCGCGCAACGGATCGTACATACGCGACGCCAGGTTCGTGTTGACCATCGTGTTAATTTGTACCGCCGCGTTTCCCAGAATCGCGGGAATCATCATGCGAAAAATCTGGCGCAATCCCGGATGGGCCCAATCGAAGTCCCAGCGGAAGTGAAAGCCTAGCGAGCGCAGGCTCGGGATTTGCCAGAACAACTGCAGGAATCCGCCCAGCACAACGCCATATGCCATCCCCTCGATCGGTCTGATTCCGACGTAAGGGCCCAACCAGAACCCGAGCGACAAACCGAACACCAGCGACCCGATGTTGAAGAACGTGGACGCCATCGCGGGCACCGCGAACTTGTCGTGCGCATTCAGGACGCCCATCGCCTGAGCCGCCAAGGCCACCACCAGCAGAAAGGGGAACATGATCCGCGTCATGTGGACGGCCAATTCGAACTTTCCCGGAACCTCGGCGTATCCAGGGGCCAGCAGCCACACCAGTTGCGGGCTGAAGATCATGCCCAATAGACAAACCAGTCCCACGACGACCACGATCGCCGTCGCCACCAGGTTCGACAGCCGCTCCGCCTGGTCGTGTCCCTCGACCGTAAGCGTCTCTGTAAATGCTGGAACGAATGCCGCCGAAAGCGCTCCTTCCGCGAACAAATCGCGCGTCAGATTCGGGATGCGGAAGCCCAGCAAAAATGCATCGTAGGACAGGCCAGCGCCAAATTTCTGCGCCATCACTATTTCGCGCACCAGCCCCGTGACACGGCTCATCGCGATAGCGATGGATACCACGCCCGCGGAACGGGCTACCTGCTCCGACTGCGTCGTCCGCTCGAGGTTAATACCGCTGCCTTGCATGCTGAAGCAGTGAGTTAAGCCAGCCTCACTGCGCCTTACCGTACTCATCGAGAAAATGAGCGATGGTCATTATGCCTATGTAGTAGTTTGAGATGCGATATTTCTCGTTTGGAGAATGTAGCCCATCGTCGGGCAGCCCGAAGCCCATCAGCACGGTAGGGATGCCGAGGTGCTTGGCAAAATCACCGACAATCGGGATGGAGCCGCCGCCCCGGATAAACACCGTAGGCCGCCCCAGCATTTCGCTGAAGGCTTTGGCGGCCACATCGATCGCAGGATGATGCGGGTTAACGGAAATGGCCGGTCCGGCGTTCAGCACCCGGACCGAGGTCTGAATTCCCCTGGGCGTCGAGTCCTTCACCCACCGCTTTAATGCCGCGACCACTTTATCGGGGTCCTGTTTAGGTACGAGCCTTATGCTTACCTTTGCCGTTGCCTTAGCCGGTATCACCGTTTTCGAGCCCGCTCCCGTGAAGCCGCCCGCAATTCCGTGCACTTCAAATGTAGGCCGGGCCCACACCCGTGCGAGCACCGTCTGGTCGGGTTCGCCGGTCAGTTCCGTCGAGCCCACTTCTTGTTTGAGGAACTCCTCTTCGGAGAAGGGAAGCCGCTTCCAGCTCTCGATCTCTGCCGGGTCCGGCGCCGCTACATCGTCATATATTCCGGGAATTTGAATGTGCCCGTTGGCGTCCTTCGCTTTCGCCAGCAATTCAATCAATCCATAAACCGCGTTTGGCGCGGCTCCGCCATACATTCCCGAGTGCAAGTCCCGCGCTGGCCCGCGCGCTTCAATTTCGGCGTAAAGCAATCCGCGCAGGCCTACGCACAACGTCGGCACGCCGTCCGCAAACAGCTCTGTGTCGGAAACCAGCGCAACATCCGCCTTCAGCTTGTCCTTATGCTCCGGAACGTACTTGGCGATGGATTCGCCCCCGATCTCCTCTTCGCCTTCGATCAGGAACTTCAGATTGACAGGCAGAGTTCCGTTCACGGCCCTCAGTGCTTCGACGGCTTTGATGTGCATGTACATCTGGCCTTTGTCGTCGCAAGCGCCTCGCGCGTAAATGTTCCCGTCTCGAATGCTTGGTTCAAACGGGGGAGTGTTCCAAAGTTCAATCGGGTCGGGTGGCTGCACATCGTAGTGCCCGTAGCAAAGCACCGTCGGCTTACCCGGCGCATGCAGCCAATCGGCGTAGACCAGAGGATGATTGCTGGTAGGAATGATCTCTACGTTCTCCAGGCCGGCGCGCGTGAGGCCATCGGCGACATACTTCGCCGCGCGCGCCACATCTTTCCGATGCTCCGGAAGGGTGCTTACGCTCGGAATGCGCAGCAGGTCGAGCAACTCCTCCAGCAGGCGCGCTTCATTAGACTTTACATATTCGCGGACGACGGATGGCAAGTGGGAACCCTTGCCTAATTATATGTGCCGCTCGAGTCTGGCGTTAAACTGGGCTCACTTTGCTTCGCGCACAGTCGAGTTCTCTCCTCGTACGGCTTCGACCCGCTGTCATAGGGTTATTTTTTCTTCTTGCTTGCGCCGGCGACGCTATCGCACTGTTGGCCCACGTTGTTTCGCTACTGACCAAAGATCCACGCGATTACTTTGGGTTGACCTGGCTTGTGCAACTGATCCTGCTGGCGCTCCTGCTTCCTATCCTGGTTGAAGTTCTCCGCCGCGGTCTTGAAGGCGTTCGGCTTTTTCCCGCGCCGCACTGGCAGAAGCGGATGCTCCTCGTTTTAATCGTCTACTACACGTTTCATTTCTATATCTTTGTCTGGGCCGCCTCGGATCACGTCGAAAGCTATATGACTTGGCGGATGTACTCGGCCGGATGGCTGCTCCTTTTCACTCTGTGCGCCGTTTACTACCGGGTGCGAGCACGAACTACTTCTTAGGCACAACGTCCCAGAACACACTGCAATCCTCGATGTCTGCCTTGTGCGCATACAACTTCAGCAGGCCCAGTTGCGCAATTAAATCATCATCGCCACAGGTCGCAACAGTGTGGTAGTACCCGGCTTTCACTTGCTTATACAACTCGGGTCGAGGCACCACATGCAGCAGTGCGGCCTTCGCCGGAGGAAATTGCAGCTTATGCGAATCGGCCGTCTCCATGCCTTCCGGAACCGGCCGCTTTAATAAGAAGAATATCTGTTCATCGGCCCAAAGCGTGGCATCCGGCGGCGTCACCTCTTTCACCTTCTGCGCAATCTCTTCCATATCGGACCAGCCAAAGGCATCCACCTTCTCGTCGTACATAGACCGCGCAAAGGATAAAGAAAACACCAGCACAGTAAGCAGGATCGGCCGCCAGGGGCGCGCGGCCGCATTGGTCATGTTGGCCACCGCGTACAAACCCGCTACTGACAGAATGCTCAAGAACGGCACAGTAAACAGGAAATACCGAAGAAAGGTGGGATGCGGCGTGCAGAGATACAGCGCTTCCACCGGCACGAGCCACGCGCATAGATAATACTCGGCTTTCCGGGCACGCTCCCACCCACTGCGGCGCATGACGAAGACTGCGCCCAACACCGCCAGCGAAATGAGGATCAGCGCCTGCGGCGAATTCATCCAGGACGTGATCTCTTCCCAGTTGTGCTTTTCATTTCCGGGCCAATCCAGTCGCCGGTAAGACATGTTATACGCGAGTACGTTGAAAACCGTCTGCTGCGGAAACTTGATGTACAGCCAGAGCACTGGCAAGAATGCCGCCGCCTCACCGATTGCAAACGCCGCCGCCTTTGAAATGCGCCTACCCGGTTCGGAATAAACCAGCAGCCAGACGAAGATTACCGGTCCTATAGGCGCAGTAAGCAATGACGACCCCGCTGAAATGCCCGCGCACAGTCCCGCCGCCGCCGCGATCGGCAGATTCTTTCTTTCAGCGGCGAGCACCGCCAGCCGGTATGCGGAGGCAATCATCAGCAGACATAGCCCATATGCCTGCGCAACCGTGCCGTACTGGACCACGATCAAGCTCAGTCCAAAGAACACCGCAGCCGCCAGTGCGCCCGATACCCGCCACCGCGCGTCCGGAAAGCGGCCGAGAATGAACTGGCCGATCAGGAAAATTGCGCCTATTGTTTCGATCGAGGCTACTATGTGTGCAACGCGCCAGCTCTGTGAAAAAACATGCATCCAGAACGCGACCCAAAACGCGTTCAGCGGCGTCTGCGGGTAGCAGTAATCGACGTATGGCAACTTGCCCTGATCGATCAGCTGCGCCGCCAGCAGATGGAAGCCCTCATCCCAGGCAAACGATTGCGTCTGCGAATAGACGAGAATGATCGCCGCGACCGCCGTAACTACCCCAAGCAGCAGCGCAAACCCGCCGCGCCGCCGCCCTCGAGGCCTTTCGGAAGGAATGGCCGCGTCAATATGTACGGAAACGTCGCTCACGAAAAAAGGATACCGGGCTCCGCCGATCAATTTCAAATCGAAAGGTGTCTCAATGTCACGCGAACAACGATTAAGCGAACAACGCGACGAAGTTGATGGCGGAAATGATCCGCGTGGCTTTGTGGCGATGGAGGGAGAGTAGCCCGCTCTTGTCGCCCGTCACGAGATAATCAGCCTTATCCGCTTCAGACATGGCCAGCAGAAAATCGTCTTTCGGATCCGGAGATCGTTTCACGCGCGGCAGGGGGCTGACGTCCTCCGCGAGACTTTTAATTTGGTTCACCA
>DATBEF010000152.1:0-18633 GCA_036269625.1 Bryobacteraceae bacterium
TTCCCGAATGAAGATCCCATCGGCAAATACGTTTCTTTCTGGGATAAGCGCTGGCAGATCATTGGGATCGTAGGTGACATTCGGAAGAATCTCGACCGGCCGCCTGAGCCTACGATCTATGTGCCAATTTCCAGCGGAGAACTGAATTTCGCGGCGCTCACTATTCGAGCGGCAAATGAGCCACTAAACCTCGCAATCCCCCTCGAGCGCGAAATCGCCCGTCTTGACCCGAATCTTGCCGTATCGGACGTTCTCACGATGGACCAGTTGATTTCAAAGCGAACCGCGAATCAGCATTTCAGCCTGATCTTATTGATGTCGTTTGCCGGCTTAGCGGTATTGCTCGCCGCTGTCGGGCTTTACGGTGTAATCTCTTATTCGACGGCGCAGCGGACTTCCGAATTCGGAGTGCGCCTGGCGCTCGGGGCACAACCACAAGACCTGATTCGGTCGGTTTTGCGGCAAGGCCTCACGCCTGCGCTGATCGGAATGGCGGCTGGTTTGGTGACCGCAATTGCTGCAGTCCGGGTTATGGAGTCGATGCTGTTTGAGGTGAAGCCTTTGGACGCCGGCGTATTCGCCTCGGTAGGCTGCGGGCTTCTGGTTGTATCTTTTGCTTCCAGCCTCATACCCGCGCTCCGAACGGCCACTATTGATCCTGCGCAGGCGCTACGGGCAGAATAGCTGAAACTCCAGCTATGAAGGCAATTGTCTGCACACGATATGGATCACCGGATGTGTTGCAGTTCGAGGAGGTATCAACACCTATACCAGCGGACGATGAGGTCTTGATCAAGCTTTACGCGGCAGCTGTAAATCCACTTGACAGTTACTCGATGAGAGGACCGTTATTCTTCCTACCGGCGATCGGTGGGTTGCTCAAACCAAAACACAAGATCCCGGGCTCTGATATCGCGGGGCGAGTTGAAGCGGTTGGCGGACACGCAAAGCAGTTTCAGTCAGGCGACGAGGTGTTCGGGGGAAAACTTGTTGGAGGTTTCGCCGAGTATGTGTGTGTTACCGAAGGTCAATTGGCACTGAAGCCAACCAACCTATCGTTCGAGGAAGCAGCAGCCGTACCAATAGCGGCAATTACTGCCCTTCAGGCTCTTCGGGACAAGGGACAGATCCGGCCAGGGCACAAAGTTCTGGTTGATGGCGCGTCGGGCGGTGTGGGTACTTTTGCGATCCAGATTGCCAAATCGTTTGGGGCTGAAGTCACAGCCGTGTGCAGCACGAGAAATGTGGACACCGCGCGGTCGATTGGCGCAGACCATGTCATTGACTACGCTCGGGAAGATTTCACGCAGAGTGGGCAGCGCTACGATCTGATTCTCGGGGCCAACGCACACCATTCCCTCTTCGCTTACAGGCGTGCGCTGAGTAGCGACGGAGTTTTCGTCATGGTCGGAGGTCATGTCATTAAAATTCTCCAGGCAGCCTTGCTGGGACCAGTCCTGTCACGGATCGGGACCAAGAAGATGCGTTTCTTTATTGCGAAGATAAACACAAAGGATTTGGTTCTTCTGAAAGATCTTCTCGAAGCCGGAAAAGTTGTACCCATCATAGATAGGCGCTACCCATTAACCGACACGGCTGAAGCCCTCCGTTATCGCGAAGAAGGACATGCGCGAGGGAAGATCGTAATTACCATTGAACATAATAACGAGACCTAACAAAAAGCCCTCGGCCTTCGTGCTTCGTTGCAGGGACTAACTCAGAATGTAATGCGTGCCGTCAACTGTATCGCGCGTGGTCCGGCGCCCTCCGCCGTTTGCAGACCCGTGATCTGCCCGAAGCCTGCCACGCCTACCGTCAAATTGCTGGGTGGGGCGAAATTGGGGTGGTTGAACAAGTTCGCAATCTGCGCGCCAATCTGCATGCGGACCGATTCCGTAATCGGTACGGCCTTGATCAACGACATCGAAACCGCTTGCGTCCCGGGACCGGTTACAGCCCCCGCCGAAGCATCGCCAAATCGGCCAATGTTGCTGCCGGGATCGGCGAAGGCAGAAGGGTTGATCCATTGGTTGACGGACTGGCCGAGATAGGGGCTGACACCGCTCACTGTGTCCGCGCGACCGCCCGTCGAATTGAATACGTTATATCCCGCGCCGGAAGGATCGCTCAGTGTCGTGATCGTCATAAATGGCCCACTCTGGAAGAGCAGAACGCCACTAAGTTCCCAGCCCCCCACAATGTGGTCGACAAGTCCATTGCTGCCGCTCAGCAACATTTTTCCTTTTCCAAACGGAAGGTCGTAGAGAAACGTCGTTAGGAACCGGTTTCGGCGTGTGAATGGAACGTTTCCATAATCGATACTCGGGTTATAGGGATCGGATAGAGTGCCGCCAAACTCTCCTTGGAATGCGTTAGCTGTCGACGTTGCCGCGCCATTTACGTTTGATAAGTTCCTGGCGAAGATATAGCTGCTCTGAAACTGCAGACCGTTCGACATATGCTTTTGGACCGAGACGGTTCCCGCCTGATAATTACTGAATCCGGCATTTGTTTCGTTATAAATGTCCTGCCATATCGGGTAAGGAAAGTTAGACGTACTTAAATTACTAAACCCGATAGTATTCACCGGCGGTTGATTTATGTTCTCGCCTGTGCCGAGATTCGATGCGTGATTGCCATCGTAGGATAGCCGCAAGCCTATGCCTTTGCCGAGGTCGCGCTCCAATGTCAAGTTCCACTCCTGGACATAGGGATCCTTGTAGTGCAGGTCGGTAGCTTGATAGAAACTCTGTGAGCCGGGTTGGGCAATATTGGACGGCCACGAATAGGGCAACGAGTAAGTCGGAACGCCATTGCTGCCGATCGAATTATTGAAGAAGCCGACGTCACTGGCTTCCACGGCCCACGCGCTCACGACGGCCGATGACATGAGAGCTTCGATGAACCGTCCGTAGCCGCCACGTATGACGGTTTTGTCATTGCCGAAAACCCGCCACGCAAATCCGAATCGCGGAGCGAAATCGGTCTTCGCCGAAAACCGAAGGCTGGCGGGAACCCCTGCCTGCTGTGCAGCAATGATAGGCGTGGGCGCGATGGACTCCGCAAATCCGGGGTTAAGAATGCCGAATGTTCCCTGCCCGGGCAGAATCACAGCGCCGCGAATGGTCTGACCGTCCTGCACGCTGTAGTAATTGGGGTCAAAATTGGCAAGGTTGTTGTACTTGTCGCGGAACATGGGATGGTATTCATACCGCATTCCGTAATTCAGCGTCAGATTTCGCGACACCTTGAAATCATCCTGAACAAAGAAACCATAATGCTGTGCCATCGCATAGGTGTTGGGGGCAAGTACGGTCGCAATAGTGCTGTTATCAGGGTAGCCGAGCAGGTAAGAAGCCAGGGGCGTGCCTGCCCCATTACCTAACAGCGAATCCATTACCGATCCGTTGAAATTGTACTGGCCCAGCAGTAAGTTGCCAAAAACATTTGTGAATAATGCGTGTAGACGCCGGTAATCGGCGCCGAACTTAAGCGTGTGTTTGTCCTTGGTCCATGTCAATGTGTCAAGAACCTGTTTGGTGCCTTGATTGCCGTTTTGAGATTGTCCAAATATCGGCACAAAGCCGGCGATTGTGATTGCCGGAACCTCGTCGCCGCCCGCAGGTATCGGGCCAGGCAAACCAGTGAGACCGAGCTCGCTTTGGGCTTGCTGGCCGGTGACGGCAAAGTTTTGCGCGGTCCTGCTCTCGCTAAATCCAGCCCGCAACTCATTAATTACGGCGGGCGTGATGGTGTAATTCCAGGCCACCGTCAAAGCTTCATCGACTTCGGGCGCCGCCTGGGACCCCAGCAGGGGCGAAGTGATCGGCGCGTCAGCGCTAAACCCGGAGACCGGCAACTGGAAAACACGTCGGTTCTTGTAAGTGAAACGAGCAAAAAATTGATGCTTCGTTCCAATCGACTGATCCAGCCGCACATCCCCTTGATTACTGTTGATGGGAATCGGGAAGGTCGCTAGATAGTTATTGGCAATCGCACCCGGAGCGCCATAATTCGGCGTTGGGAAAAAAGCTCCGAGCGCCCTTTCCGAGTAGGGATTAAGCTGACTGGCTGGAATGATGTTCCCTGGATAACCTGTCAGCGGGTCGCCGTACACAGACAGATTTCCATTTCGAGTAGCGATGGTGGGCACGCTTTCGACCACGGTAGCGGTTTTCGGAAGCCGCAGCGCCTCAAAGCTGCCGAAGAAGAAGGTCTTGTCATGGCCATTATAGATTTTCGGGAGCACTACCGGGCCGCCGAGGTACACGCCGAAGTTATTCATCTTCAACGGTGGCGTTTCATGGCTAAAGAAATCGCCAGCGTTCATATAGCTGTTCTGCAGGTTTTCGAAAACCCCGCCGTGATAACGGTTCGTGCCGGCCTTTGAAATGGTTGTGATGTCGGCCACGCCGCCGAACTCCGCCGGATTGATTGTCTCGCCGATCCGAATCTCCTCGATGGCATTGAAAGATGGAAACAGCTCCGAAATCGCCGCCGCCCCGCCACCGGAGCCCGGGCCCATTGAGCTGATTCCATCAATGCTCATAGAGAGCTGCGTAGGTAGTGTTCCCGCTACGGAGATGTTGCCTTGTGCATCGGTTTGGACACCTGGCTGAGCGGTCAATGTCGACATAGGGCTCGTAGAGCCCGATGACCGGGATGTAATCGCCACCGGCAAATCGACCAGTTCGCGCGACCCTTTCGTCTCAGCCACGCTCGATGTGTCGGTCTGCACCACCACTCCGCCGGATGATTCGACGTTCACTGTCGTGGTCTGCGTGGCTATTTTCAAATCCGCATCCAGGCGCTTCGTTTCGCGCCCGGCTAAGTCAAACGAAGTAAACTCAACTTTTTGAAATCCAGGGCTTTCTAACGAAAGTGCATAAGATCCAACTTCTACGTTAGTGAATTGATAATTGCCTGATTCATTAGTCAGAGTGGATCGCGCGGCATTAGTACCCTTGTTCACTAACTCAACTCGGGCGTTTACAACGACCGCTCCGGACGGCTCTTTCACAGTGCCCAGTATGGTTCCGAATGTCGACTGCGCGTGCAACACGCCGACCGGGCCAATAAACGCTGCCAGCAAAGCAAGTGAAAATACCGAATAACCTTTTGAATGCGAAAGTTTATAAAGCTCGAAAGTGGCCAACGTCTTCTCTCCTGTGGGATGCGGAACCGTAATCGGGGCGCGAAGCGCCGAAGAGGAGCACACAAGAGGGGGTGCCCAGCGGTAACGTGGGGTGCACTACATGCCACAACAGCCCAGCATGGAGAGACGGGGTCGATCGGGCCGATGAGAGCTTATCAGGAACGATAATAGAGATCCTTCGACCATGTCAAGGATTTTTGCGCTTTTCTGCTTGACACGCGAACGATCACGTTGGACAATCGATCCACGCCGCATTCACGATCGATCCGGCCGCTCTGCTACGTCAGCACCTTCTAACCTCTGTCGGTCCTAGTGTCGGTTTCCTTCGTCTTCACTCGAAGAATAAGCGGCACAATTGTGACCCTTTTCGCAATTCCAACAGACTTGACAGGATCCCTACGGTGTTTCGATGAACCCGATGCGACATTTACTTTGCATGGTGAGCTTTACTGCTGCAATCACGGTGTACGCTCAATCTCCGGCGCCCATATCAAGCCGGAACGTTGTTCCCGCCGAAACCGAGCCGGGTATCCCCGTAACGGATAAGATCACGACCGAAAAATGCAGCACCTGTCATATTGCCGACCAAAATGGCAACTTAACCCGAATCTCGTGGATGCGCACCACACCCGAAGGATGGGAACAGGCGGTCAAGCGTATGATTCGGTTGAACCTGGTTACGCTGACCCCCGAGGAAGCGCATCACATCGTGGCCTATCTGGCCGAGGGCCATGGATTAGCGCCGGAAGAAATTGCGCCGCAGCATTGGTGGCTGGAGATGCGTAACCCGCAATCGGAGTTTACTCCCAACGCCGCGACACGCGTTGCTTGCGCCTCCTGTCACGCTTTTGCCCGGCCTGAAACGTGGTATCGATCCAAGACCGAATGGAGGCTGCTGGTCAATATGCATATGGGCTATTTCCCTTGGTCGCGGTTTGCCGCTTTTTATGCGCCGCCTAACAGCGAAATGGGAACGCCCGATTACTCGGTGCCGAACGAGCCAAACCGGGCGCCAGTCGATACAGCGCTTGATTACCTGACGGATCACAACCCGCTGCATACGGAAGCGTGGTCCAGTTGGCGCGCGCAGGCGAAAAACCCCGACCTGAAGGGCCGCTGGATAATCACCGCAAGCGCTCCAGGTAAAGGTAAGTATTTCGGCGTAATGGAAGTAACCGCAGGTCCCGCACCTGGATTATTCAGGACCGATGCCACGCTGACGCGCGTGTTCGATAAGTCGAAACTTTCGATATTAAGCCAAAGTACCGTGTACACCGGTTATGAGTGGCGTGGGAGCGGCATGGGCGAGTCTCTCGGCGCAGTACGCCAAGTGATGATCGTATCGCCCGACCAATCGAAGATAGATGGGCGCTGGTTCTGGGGCGGCTATAACGAGTTCGGCTTGGACGTTTCGGCCCGGCGTGACAACGGGGACATGATGGTGCTGGGAGCGGATGTTACATCCATCCGTGCTGGATCAACGGGCGTACCTGTGCGAGTTATGGGCGCTAAGTTCCCGAAGGACCTGCAAGCGGCCGATTTCGATCTGGGAGCGGGAACGCACGTGCTCAAAGTGGCTGCCGTAAAACCGGATGGAGCCGACATCCTGGTGGATGTGGATGCCAATGCCATTTCCGGCGCGCGCAGCGTGTCGGTAAAGGGCCGCACTGTGCCCGCGGCCTTCTCGGTATACGACAAGATCGACTACATCAAAATAAGTGAGCCGTCCGCACTGGCGCACCTAGGGAGCGCCGGTCATCCCAAAGGCTATGTTCAATTCGAAGCCGTCGCTTACAACCGAGGTGTTGACGGCAAAGCGAACACGGCCGACGATATCAACTTGGGTCCGATCGCGGTGAAGTGGTCCATGGAAGAGTTTATCTCCCGATACAACGATGACGACGCCGAGTTTGTTGGTTCTATATCCGCCGATGGCCTATTTACACCCTCAGCGGAGGGCCCAAACCCGCAGCGGCGTTTCAATACGAACAACACCGGCGACGTGTGGATTGTTGCAACATACACGGACAAGGCGGGAAATACGGAACCGCTTACCGCGCGCAGCTATCTTGCTGTGACAGTCCCAGCGTATGTCAAGTGGGAACAGCCAGAAGTCGGGAAGTAGAGAAGCGACTAAGTAAATAGAAAGCACCGATACCGATGAAGCTTTATCTGTTAATATTCCTTTCACTCGCTGGTTGCCTGTGCGCGGCTAAAACCTACATCTACATTGGCGTTTGGCCGCACAACATACTTGTGGTCGACGAAAGCAATTACCAGGTTGTAAAAAGCATTGAGTTGTCTACCGACGCGCCGGAGAATCTGGTAGTCACTTCCGACCACAAAAAACTGATCGCCTGGACGCTGAAAGAAAGCGGCATAGAAATTGTCGATCTGGAGAAAGGCGAAGTGGTCGAGTCATGGAAACTGGGCGGGACCAATTTGCAGATGCTGCCGGCCGGACTGGCAGTCGATCCGACAGGGAATTTGCTGTATGCGAACGTCATCTCGTCTAAGCGGCTCACGGATCGTTGGGATACCAGCATTTCAAAAATCTGCGTCATCGACCTGAAGCAGCATAAGATCGTCAAAGAATCCGAGTGGGATCCGTCATTCGGCGATCAAGATATCTTTGGAGAATTCCATGTTTCTCCGGATGGCAAATATCTTTACGACTTTAGCTCGAAGATCACCATCTTCGATACCTCGACTTTGAAAAAGGCTGAGTCCATTGAATTGGCGAAACCAGCCTTCAACGATTTGGAACACCTCCGGTTCTCTCCGCAATCAGACCCGAACCAGGATGGCAACTCGCTGTCGGGAATCTATGAAACCGAGGACCCCATTGTCCATCGCAAAACCTACGGATTGGCCACGTTCCACCTGAACGAGCGGAAGTTCGACTTTACGCCGATTGGACCGGTATTCCCCGGCATCGCGACAGGATCGGCGTTCGGCGTATCCAGTTTGCGCGTCACTCCGGATCATCAGAAAGCTTATGCGATGGCGCTCGCCGGCGAACACGGAGACCGCCGATGTGAATTTTGGACCATTGATGTCGGCAGGAGAAAGTTGGCCCAACGGCAAGATTTCGACTGCAGAACCGGCGCTTACTACGGTTTCAATTTGTCCTCGACGGGCGATCGCGTTGTACTGCTGTCCGGAAACGATCTTGAGATATTCAATCCCATCGACATGAAGCTAGAGAAGGGCGTGAGCTTGGATGGCTCGATCACTGCGCCAATGGTGACGGTAATTGAGCCGTAAGGCGCCCGGTCATATCTCGGCAAGTGCTGCTGTGGGTTGGTCCGCAGCGTAGGCCAGTAGCCACTCCGAATCCGCGCCGTTCAGTACGCAGGCCTCTCCGCCGGCGGGAACCATCCAGGTCTCGCCTAAGTTGAAGGTTTGATCCCCAATCCGACCCGATCCCCTACTGCAGACCAGCAGCAAGTAATGTGGCAGATTGCCTTCGATCCGGATTGGCCCACTCGGCCGAAGCCGTTCGATGTGGAAATAGCGGCAGGAGACGAGATTGTCGCGCCAGGGCGCCAGCGCCTTCGGTTCAGAATTGTACTCGTAGGGCCCCACGTTGGAGACGCGGCAGCCATGGTCCAGATGCAACTCCCGGGGACGGCCGTAATCGTAGAGGCGATAGGTGATGTCCGAATTCTGCTGAATCTCACAGATCGTTAGGCCGGCCCCAATAGCATGCACAGTTCCCGCAGGCACGAAGATGATGTCCCCCGGATGCACCTTGCGCCAATCAAGCAACTTCTCAATTTCACCCGACCGCGCCGACTCGCTCAGCCTTTCCGGCGTGATCGGCTCTCGGAATCCCACGGCCACTTCTCCAGGCGGCTCCACATTCAGCACGTACCAGGCTTCGGTCTTGCCCAAGCTTTGGTGGTGTTCAGACGCATAGCTGTCGTCGGGGTGAACCTGGACCGACAGCCGGCTGCTCGTGAACAGCAGTTTTATCAGAAGCGGGCATAGACCCGGGTGCGATGAGAGGGCAGCATCCCCCAAAATCCCTGGGTCGGCTCGGAGCAGATCGCCTAGTTTTGGGCCCAGTGAAGTGCCGTTATCCTCGTGAGTAAACCAGATTTCTCCTACCGGCCGCTCGATTGCGGCGTCCAAGTAGTAGGGTGCTAACGACCGGCGCCCCCAGATGCGCTCGCGCAGGTCCGGTTCGAGTCGGAATGGTTGGATCACCTTGATCCTGTTATGGCCTGTCATGAGTCAAAATTGAGAGTTCTCTGCCCGGTTTGGCACAACAAGGACAGAGGCTGCTCTTGCGGAATAGTACTATACAAGCGTAAATTTTAGCTGATCAGCGTACCCAGCACATCTACGATGGGGTATTATCGGAACACCTAATTGGCGAAATTGTGCTAAAGGCGGAGCGAATCCTTCCGAAAAGACAATGTACGTCATTTGCGGAGAGGGAACAATGTTTGCAGCAGTTATCGTTTTGTTTATTTTGGCAACACTCATCTTTGCCTTTGTCGGATTGAGTGAGGCACACGCCGGAGTTACCCGGCTCACAGAAGAGATGGACCAGATGAAGTCTGGCGAGAACCCTGACCGATTCCGGACCGCTGCCTAGCGGTTCCGGCTCGTGGAACCGCGGCCACCGGCTTCAACTACTTTCTTCCTTACCTAAGTACAGCGCGGATACCAGTTCGCGATGATTCTCCAGAACGCGCCCACGACGGATCTTCATAGTCGGAGTTAGTTCGCCGTTCTCAATGGAAAATTCGCGTTCCAGCACCCGGAAGCGGCGAATTCTCTCAAAATCGGCGAGGTGCTGATTTACCCGGGAGACTGCAGTTTCCACAGCGCTGGCGACCGGCGGGGCTTGGACAAGGTCGGCCATGGCCCGCCCGCGGTAATCCTCCATGCCTTTCAATCCTTCCGCCTGCAGCGCATTCACGGTCAGCAGGGCTGTGATATAGGGCTGTTTGTCCCCGACCAGTAGAACCTGATTCACAATCGGTTCCATCTTGAAGAGATTCTCGATCCGCGCCGGATAGATCTTTTTACCGTTCGACGATACGATTAGTTCCTTTTTGCGGCCCGTGATGTACCAATAGCCGTCGGCGTCCACTTCCGCGATGTCGCCCGTCGAAAACCAGCCATCGCTCGTCAGGACCGATCGCGTAGCGGCTTCATCGCGGTAGTATCCCTGGAACATCCAGGGCGTTCGGACTTGCAGTTCTCCTTCTTCCGTGAGCCGAGCTTCCACTCCGGGCAACAGTTTGCCGACACTGCCCGGCTTTGGTCGGTCCAACGGATTGAAGCTGAGGACTCCGGCCTCGGTTAGGCCAAAACCCTCCACTAGCGGCAGGTTGATGGCGGCGAAAAATTCGCCCAGGTCCTTCCCAAGCGGAGCCGCGCCGCAGGCCGCGATGCGCATACGTCCCCCCAGGCGTTCCCGAACCGTCGTGAAAACCAACCGGTCGGCGATCTTCAGGGCGCGGGACATCCATCCCGGTACCGGCTTGCCGATCTGCTTCAGCCGCGCCGCTTCCATCCCCAATCCGAGCGCACCATAGAAGATTTTCCGGGCGATCGCTGGGCGTTTGCGGATTTCCGTGCAGATGGTCGCGTACATGCGCTCCCAAACCCGCGGCGGCGCCAGAAATACCGTCGGTTTAATCGCTTTCAGCTCGCTAGGCAGCCGTGCCAGGCTTTCCGAAAACCAGACTGGCGTCCCCATGCGCATCGGCACCAATTCCAGAACAATCCTCTGCGCGATGTGGGCTGAAGGCAGAAAAACGACCGTGGAATCCTCAGGGCCGATCGGAAGCACCACGGGTGCGGTATCGATGTTTGACACCAGGGCGGCATGGGTGGTGATTCCCATTTTGGGCTCGCCCGTTGCACCGGATGTCAGGTAGAGAACCGCCGGATCTTCGGGAAACACCTCGGCGCGTATACGTTCGAATGCGGCGGGGTCCGTTTGCTCCGCCTCGCGGCCGGCCTTCTGAAGATCCTGGAAGGAAAGTGCACCCGGCGCTTCTCCCGTTAATAGGATTATGTGGGGCGGCAGGGCTTGTCCCTGGTCCTCAATGGCCCGGCTGATTGCGGCCAGGGTTTTGGCATTTTCAATAAATAGGAAGTCTGGCGCAGAGGTTTGAACATTGCGTGCCAACTCGGCAATCGGATAGGCAGTGTAAAGCGCCCCCGACACGCCGCCAGCGGCCATGATTCCGATATCGGCAAGGTAGAATTCGGCACGCGTCTCGGAAAGCAGGCAAACGATCCCGCCTTTTTTCAGGCCTAGAGCCCGTAGGCCGATAGCGGTTTCGCGCGCAATCCGTAACCAGTCGTTCCAGGTATAGGTGCGGTAGCGCGGCCCTTCTTTTGATCCGGTCGGCTGGTGCAAAGCCTCTGCGTTGCCGTAACGCTGAGCGGTCTCTTCAAGGACCGTAAAGGTGGTGCGTCCTGGCATAGCCCGAATTTTAGCAATTCGTGAATGCCGTCAGGTAAACCTTGCGGCTATTCCGACGCGCCCGGGGATGATTTTGTATAAAACGCTGCCAGATCGGTCTTCAACTGTTTGAGCGCGTCCACGTTTAAATAGATCATGTGCCCCGAAGGATAGTAAGCGAACTGTACGTGATCGCGCAGCTTCGGCTCCAACTCCATGTGCGAGAGATCGTATTCCGTCATGAAAAACGGTGTGGCCAGGTCGAATAATCCGTTCACCGAAAACACGCGCAGGCCCGGATTCTTCCGCATCGCGTCGGCGAGATCCCCGGCTACATACGCCTCGCGCATCGGCCGCCCTCCCTGCTCACCCGGAGCGCGATGGCTCTGGTCCCAGCCCTCATTCACGTTCGGCCCTCGAGGAAAGTAAGTCTCCTGGGTCGTGTACTTCAATTCGCGTCCTAAGTAATCCTGAAAGGTCGATACGAATGCGCCCGTGATCCCGGTACCCGACGGATCGAACCCTGGCGCGTCGCCCGCCGCGTCAATGTCGGTACCTTCAAACCGCGCATCATAACGGCCCAGGATTTCGCGTTCGCTCCGCAGCAACTCCTTGCGGAAACGCGGCGCGCTGATCCGCAGATTGGCTTCCTTGATGTATTGCGGGCTAAGCCCGATGTATCCGCTCAGCTTCGCCGCGATCGCGTCCACCTGCGCCTCCGGCAGGTCGTGCCCCTGAGCCAGGGCATCCGCATAGGGCCCGCGCGCAAACGCTCGTACTTCGTTGAGAAATACCTTAATGTCTTCCGGCTTGTTCGGAATTTTGTTGAAGTGCCAGGCGATGGCCGCAAACGACGGTAAGTATCCGATATAAACCTGATCGAGCCCCGGACTGCGCCCGTAGTAATTCAAGATTGTCGACATCAAGACAACGCCATTGCAGGAGATCCCATCATTCTCGAGCGCGTCCACTAAAGCCGCCGAGCGCGTCGTCCCATACGACTCCCCAAACAGGTACTTCGGTGAGTTCCATCGCGAATTCACGGTGACATACCGCATGATGAAACGATCGAACGCCTTCACATCCTGATCGGTTCCCGAAAAGTCCTTCTGCGTTGCTTTGCCGGCCGGCCGTGAGAAGCCGGTCCCGACTGCATCGACGAACACTAGATCAGTCTTATCGAGCAGCGAGTACTGATTGGGAACCAACTGGTACGGACCGGGTCCGGTGGCTTCCGGGCTTGCTGTTACCACGCGGACAGGCCCCACCGATCCCATGTGCAGCCAAATGCTGGCCGAACCCGGGCCGCCGTTATAAAGAAAGGTCAGCGGACGCTTGCGCCCGTCCGTGATGCCATCCTCTGTGTACGCCACATAGAAGACGCTACCGTACGGCTTACTGTCGTCGCCACTAATCAGCAAAGTGCCGGCTGTTGCCGTGTAGTGCAGCGTCCGGCCATCCAGTGCCAAGTCGTGATGAGTTACAGAATTGTGCTCAGGCGGGATCGGGGCCGTCTTATCGTCTTTGGGTTCGGTCTTAGCCTCGCCACCCGAGCTAGCTTCACGATTCGGCGCTTGGCCAAGGCCGATAAGCGCGGTCGAAACTACAAATGCAGACACCCAGACAAACTTCCTCATCAGGCGTACTCCTTTGACGGACTAAACAGTAGCCTCTAGCCCACGGTTCTAAAACAGGTTCCAGAGGAACTGATTATAAACCTCGTGATGATACTGCACTTCAGGCGCTTTGACAAACGTTCCCAGAGACCTTGGGCACCGATCGGCCGCCGCTTGCTTCAAGTCCGCGAAACGCTTTTTCACATCCTCGCCGAGAAGGTCTGTCGTCCACTCGGCCTCCCGGAAATTTGCAAGAGCGTCGTAAATGTTATCGGGCAGGTACCGCGCAGCCGCGCGCAGGTTGTCAACCGAGGCGATGCTGCCGTCAATTCCAGTTTTGAACACCGAGTACAGCACCATGTACGGATTCGCGTCCGGCGCAACCGAGCGCACTTCCACGCGGGCACTCCTCTCGTTGCCGATCGGAATACGAACCATCGAACCCCGGTCCGTCGCCGATGCCTTAATCTGATTCGGCGCTTCGAAATGCGGATCCAGCCGGCGGTATGCGTTGACGCTCGCGTTCAACAGGAGGCAGATATCGTTGCCATGCGTCAGAACGCGATCGACGAATTTCCAGGCGCAGGAGCTCATCTTCTCTTCGCCGTTCGGATCCCAGAATATGTTCTTTCCGTTTTGGGTAATCGAGACGTTGGTGTGCATGCCGTTCCCATTGACGCCCACCACTGGCTTGGGCAGGAAGCAGGCAGTGAGACCCATCTTCGTCGCGACCTGACGGCAAAGCAGCTTGTAGAGCTGAATCTGGTCCGCCGCGCTCACCACATCGGCATAGCTGTAATTGATTTCGAACTGCGAAGGCGCAACTTCCGGATGGTCCTTCTCATTCTCAAATCCCATCGCCCGCTGCACTTCGGCGGCGGCATCGATGAACATCCGCAAAGAATCGCCCGGCAGTGAATGATAATACCCACCCGTATTAGCGTATTGGAATTTGCCCGTCTCATAGTAGTGGCGCTCGGCGTCCACGCCCTGAAACAGAAAACCTTCAATCTCGTTCGCGGCGTTCAGCGTGTAACCATCGCTCTCGTAAACACTGGCTGCATACGCCTTCAGCACTCCGCGCATATCGGCAGCGTAGGGCGAACCGTCCTTATCCACCACCTCGCCGAATACCATGACCTTCCCCGAGGCGAACACGTCGGAGGGTACCCAATAGAATGCGCTCCAATCCATGCCCAGCCGAAGGTCGCTTTCCCGCTGCGCTGTGAAGCCACGAATTGACGATCCGTCGAATGTCAGATTGTCCCAGCTCTTGACAAGGAAATTCTTGTCGTAGTCGAGCATGTGCAGACGCCCTTCCAAATCGCTGAACAAAACCGTCACGGCCTTGATCCGCTTCTCGTCCGTCAGATACTTCAGCCGCTCTTCCTTGATGGTGTCCAACGGCACGCGCTTTTTGCGCTGTTCTTTGGCAGCCAGGTTCAGATCTTCCAATTCGGCATACGGCAAGCTCAGACGATCGTGTAATTCGTTAGACATTCATCTCCTTGAGTCGGCGCCGGCAATTCCTCTTCGATTGCAAAGCAGTCTCACCAGGCAAAACCGCTCAAAAGCCAGTTCGCGTGGAAGGGGTCCCGGCGCACGAGGCCGGTTTTGCTAGCGCTAATGCTCGATTATAGCGGGTCGGGCACTGGCGCTGCCGCGATGCGCTCCGGCGGCAAACCGCGATGTCATGGGCGCATCTGGTGGGCGTTGATGATGAGCGTGGTTTGCTTGCTATTGAGCAGTTCGCGCACTTTCAGCGCGTTGTTTCGCCGCACGGCTGCCAGTTGCGCTGTCTTCACGTCAGCCTGCTCGATGCGCACCAGTTTTGGTGGCGGTTCGTTCTGTGCCGCGATTTGCAGGAAGTCGCGGTCTGTGGTGATTAGGAGGTCGAAGCCGCCTTCTTTCGCGGCTTTCCAGATGTTGGTATCCGGCTTTTCCTTGAGGTAGAGGTCGCGCGCGTGCTTGATTTGGGTGAATAGATCCGCCAGTTGCAGTACGATCTTTTGGGAAAGGTTTTCGTCTAGGAGGACCTTCATCCCTGACCATACTGCCTGCGCGTCGCTGACGCGGCGAAGTGGTAGATGGCTGGGAAGTCGGCCTTTTCGAGGTCGGGGTGATCGGACAGAATTTCGTCTTCGGTCATGCCCGCGGCTAGCCAGCCGAGAACATCGTCGACAGTGATGCGGATGCCGCGGATGCAGGGCTGGCCGCCTCGTTTTCCGGGCTCGATGGTGATGCGGTGGGTGTCTGTTTGCATAGTGGATGAGTTATTGCTTTCAGTTTAGTGGGATCGGGACACCCTGTCTCGCGATTCCGACTGACGTGAAATTTCCATCGGAAATTCACAAAGACTGCGCCATTTCCCGATACAAACGCTCCATTGCGCGCGCGAAACCCGCCGTATCGCAGGCGGAGGACTGAAGAAGATCGGAGCGCATATTCCCTCGGATGCCGGCCAAATTCGCTAGTGTTCCGCTGCTCTTCGCCAGTTGTACGGCGAGCGCGATATAAGCGTCTCGGCTGTCTGCGACGAACCTCCCGAGGTTGGCCGCACGCAGAATGGAGGCACTGGTGCGGGCTACCCAGCGGTCGCCCCAAAAAGCAATGACCGGCACGCCTTGCCAGATTGCCTCTGTAGTCGTGGTGCCGCCATTGTAAGGGAAAGTATCGAGCGCTATGTCGATTCGGTTGTATGCCTCCAAAAAGGCAAAGTGGTCGGCCGGACCCTCCAGCCGCAGGCGCTCGCTCGCGACCCCGCGTTTACTGAATTCGGCAGTCACGTATTCGGCAACACTTTGAGACCCGAGCGCTTTGCTCTTCAACAGCAATGTTGCGCCGGGGCAGTCCGCCAGAATCTGACACCAGGTGGCAATCACTTCCGGCGTGATCTTGTATTGCGGCGCCAGACAGCCAAACGCGACGGGAGAACCGAAAAGGCACGGCGGATCGACTACTCCTGGCACGGCATAACCAACTTCAAAGCTCAAATAACTGCCCGGAACACGCAGAATTTTCTCGGTGTAAAAGCGCTCTTCTTCTGCCGGGATCACTTGATCGTCGCCGATCAGATAGTCGTAACAGCGCATGCCCGTAGTCGCGAAGATGTTGAACCATCCCGCGATAACGGGAGCGGGCCGCAGCGAAAAGAGCGGCAACCGTCGCATGTCGCTATAGCCATTCAGATCCACCAGGACATCGACCGCGGCTTCCGCAATCTGTCGCACGGCCCCTTGATTCGAAAGACCACTAATGTCGTGGACCCGATCTGAATCGTGCGCTCGATAGCCCGGCCCTATCTTGGATGCCGGAACGCTCGAGAATAGATGAATCTCGAACGCGTCGCGGTCGTGTTGATTGATCAAGCCCCACACCGGCTTCATCCAGTTATCATGATGAAAAAAGGAAGAGAAATAGCCGATGCGGAGAGGGCCTTGTCGCGTGCTGGTCTTATAGCGGGGCGGCGATGAGGGCAAATACCGATTCGCCCAAGCCATGCGTGCGTCTAATATGGCTTGGTTATCTGAAGCTGGGCTCCCCGGAATAACCACCGCGATCATAGCGTCGGGCAGTGCCGGAACAGAACCCTCAGCGGCCTTGCGAAACAGCGCGAGCGCTTCGTCCACTTCACCCATTTCAAAGTGCGCTCTGGCTAGGTTGTGCTGCGCTTCGTGCCAGTCCGGGCGAATTTCCAGCGCCTTGCGGAAGCATGCCATCGCGATCGGATACGCGCGCAAAGCGCTCTCGACGAAACCAGCGGAATACCATGCCCGCGCGAGCTTCGGATTCAGCCGCAGAGCATTGCGGTAGGCGCCGCTCGCCTCTTCGAGACGCTTTAGCTTCTCTAGTGCGTCGCCCAGATCGCAATACAGCCCGGCATCGTTGGGCAACAATGATAGTGCTTTTTGAAGGATTGGCGCCGACTCGGCGTGACGTCCTGATGCGATCAGCACCTGGCCCAGGGCAGCTAAGGCATGAGCGTGCGACGGATTTGCTTCGAGGGCCCGTTCAAAGCACATCTGCGCTTCCACCGGCTTGCCGTCGATCGCGTAAACGTTTCCGAGGTTGTAATGTGCGTCCGCAAAAGCAGGATCGCGCTCAGTTGCGGTCTTGAAGGCAGCAATCGCCTCGCTTACGCGACCGTGCGTTTTATGCAAGATGCCGAGGTTGTTGTAAAACTCCGGATCGGGGTTCAATTCAATCGCGCGCTTGTAGGTAGCCAGCGCTTCCGGGTCGCGTCCCAGACTCGCGTAAGCCAAGCCCAGCAAATTATGCCACTGAGACTGGCCGGGACGAACCGCAATGGCGCGTTGGACCAGATCGGCTGCCGACGCGGCGTGACCCGTCTGATACGCGATAAAGCCCAAGAGATGGAGCGCATCGGCATTGTCAGGCTGCAATTGCAGCACTTCCCGATACAACCGCGCGGCCTCTTGCAGCCTCCCGGCCCGGTGGTGGTCGATGGCTTGTTGCAGTGGATCGCTTGGCCCGATTGCTCCGTTCCCCAAGCTAGTCTCCGGCCTTCCCCGGCGCGTCCTGGAACCGATAACCCACCCCGCGGACCGTCAGTAGATGCCGTGGCCGCGTGGGATCGTCTTCGATGTATCGCCGCAATCGCACTATAAAATTATCGATCGGGCGAGTATCGGTGTTCTCCTGCAAACCCCAGACCTCTTCGAGCATTTTCTTGCGCGAGACGGGCTTCCCCCTATGCCGGATAAGGTAGCGCAAAACGTTGGCCTCCATCACCGTTAACGGAAACACCTGATCGCGAACAATCAGTTCCAGGCGATCAAAATTCACGCCTTTGTCCCGCTTGTCGCCGAATGTAAATGTGTCCGGCGAGGCCGGGGACACCGCGGTTGATACGGCAGTCGCGCCTGGCGTGGTGCGCAGCCATTCCCGCCGGCGTAGTAAGCCGCGCATCCGGGCAATCAGAATCGACAGTTCGAATGGCTTAGGAAGGTAGTCGTCAGCGCCGGCCGCAAAACCGCGCAAGACGTCGTCTGGATGTCCTCGCGCCGTCAACATAAGCGTCGGGATGAAGTAGCCTGCTTCGCGCATCTCCGACATCACGGTGAACCCGTCCTTTCCCGGCAGCATCACATCCAGCACAACTACATCGAAATCGGCTGCGCGGTGCAGGCGTTCCATAGCCTCCTCGCCGGTTTCGGCAATTTCCACGCGGTACCCCTCAGCCTCTAAATTGAAGCGCAGGCCGTCCGCAAGATGCTGCTCATCTTCCACCACCAGGACTCGATTCATTTCAAAATAGGAAACTCAAGGACGAACGTGCTCCCATGGCCCAGCCCTTCGCTCTCCGCCCAGGCCCGGCCACCATGCCGTATGGCGACCGATCGCACAATATATAGCCCCAGCCCGGTACCCTTCACGCGAGGCGCGGATGGGCCGGAAACTCGATAGAA
>DATBEF010000156.1:0-29422 GCA_036269625.1 Bryobacteraceae bacterium
CCCGGAAAGACCAGAAATCATGGCCCAGATTGTCGAATCAATAGAAGGGTTGGCCGAGGCCTGCCGCTTCTTTGAGGTTCCGGTCACGGGCGGCAACGTGAGTCTCTACAACGAAACGCTGGGATCGCCTATATTCCCCACACCGGTAGTGGGTATCGTGGGGACGCGCAAAACCGCCGTTCCTGTCGGCATTCCGTTTCAGCACGAAGCACGGGCGGTGATTCTGCTGGGTGGCTTGGGATTTCCCGAGAGCGACCAGCTAGGTGGAACACAGTATGCCAAGGTAATCTGTAATTCCCTATGGGGCGTGCCGCCGCATCTCGACATGGAATATGAAAAGCGCGTCCAATCGGCCATCCGCGAGCTGGTTCTTGCGGGCGCCGTGGAATCGGCTCACGATCTAAGCGATGGCGGGCTCGCAGTTGCGCTGGCCGAATGTTCCTTTGGACCCGCAGGGGTGGGTGCCGATATACAGCTTTCGTCGGACATGGCCCCTGAGCTGCTGCTGTTTCATGAAAGTCCATCCCGCATCCTGGTCTCCACCGCGACTCCCGACGCTGTTTTCGCATCAGCTAAGAAGAATAGTGTCGAAGCGGTTGCAATTGGCGTTACACTCAATGAAAGCTTGATCATTCGTAACAAGAATGCAGTCCTGATCCACTGTCCGGTTAAGGAGCTTGAAAGCGCCTGGGCCGGAGCCCTTGAACACCACCTCCTCCACGATCCCGTTTTGGTGTAAATGATGCTTGATTGGGAACAAAGCCACGATTCTGACGTCTTCGACAAACTCCATGAGGAATGCGGCGTTTTCGCCATCTACGGTCATCCGGAGGCGGCGAACCTTGCCTATCTAGGCCTTCATGCGCTGCAACATCGCGGACAGGAGAGCGCGGGCATCGCATCGAGCGATGGCCGGAAGCTTCACTCAGTCCGCAAGATGGGGCATGTTGCCGATATCTTTACGCCGGAAGCGCTGAACATGCTTCCCGGCAAGCTAGCGATTGGTCACACTCGCTATTCGACGGCCGGAGACACGGTGTTGTTGAACGCCCAGCCTTTATCGGTTGCCTGCTCGAAGGGACAGCTTGCGATTGCGCATAATGGCAATCTCACCAATGCGCTGGAACTACGGCGATCCCTTGAAGAAGAGGGATCGATCTTTCAGTCCACCAGCGATACCGAAGTGATTCTTCACTTGGTCGCGCGTTCGCGGGAACGCACGTTAGCCAGCGCCTTGCGCGATGCGCTTCTGCAGATTGAAGGAGCGTTCTCCCTGGTCTTCCTTGCCGAAGATCGAATCATTGTCGCTCGCGATCCGCATGGATTCCGTCCGCTTGCCATGGGCGCGCTGGAATTGCCCGACGGCAGCATGGTTACCGTATTCGCTTCCGAGACTTGTGCGTTCGATTTGATCGGCGCCACCTATATGGACGATGTCGCGCCGGGAGAAATGGTGATCATCGGTCCGGATGGCATGACTCGCGAGCGTTATACGCCTCAGCAGGCTTCCGCGCAATGCGTGTTTGAGCATGTCTATTTCTCGCGGCCAGATTCGCTCGTGTTCGGCCGACCGGTACAAGAGTCGCGCGAAGAAATGGGTAAATTCCTGGCCCGTGAGCATGCAGTAGACGCCGATGTAGTCGTCCCCGTTCCGGATTCAGGCGTGGCCGCCGCGATTGGTTATGCGTCGGAGTCAGGCATCCCATATCGCCAGGCGCTCATCCGCAATCACTATGTGGGGCGAACGTTCATTGAACCTTCCCAAGCAATTCGCGATTTCGGCGTGAAGTTAAAGTTGAATCCCGTGCGCCATCTGCTCGAAGGCAAGCGCGTGATTCTGGTGGACGATTCTATTGTGCGCGGGACTACCAGCCGGAAGATTGTCCGGATGGTCCGCAGCGCCGGTGCACGTGAAGTGCACGTCCGGATCTCTTGCCCACCCACAGTTTCGCCTTGTTACTACGGTGTGGACACGCCCTCAATGCGTGAGTTGATCGCTGCAAATAACGACATTGAGCAAATCCGCGAGTTCATCGAAGCAGATTCGCTCGGCTATCTGTCGCTTGAATCGCTGCGCCGATCGGTCGACGACAACAACCGCCAGTATTGCTACGCCTGCTACACCGGGAACTATCCCACGCTCGTTCAGATTGAAGATGTAGTACTGGCGAAAACCGGCTGCTGCTAGGGGAAGTTTCGAGTTCTTAAAAGATCATCCGAAGTGCTAGCTGGATCAGCCTCGGATTTTGACTCAAAGTATTGTAGACGCCAAAGTTCTTTGACGTGATCGTGCTCGAAGCCATGTTTTGGAACGCCACCATGTTGAAGGCGTTGTAAAATTCGCCGCGGATCTGAAAATTGACCTTTTCGCGAACAACGAAGTTTTTATAGACGTCCCAATCAAAGTTCGTCTGGCCATCAAGCCTCAGTACATTTCTACCCAGGCTTCCGAAGTTACCCAGCAGCGGCTGTGAAAGTCCAAGGCTCGCAGCATACGCGCTCTCGCTCACGCCATTCACGGTCGTGAGGCCAAGCGATGCCGGATTCCCGGCTGATCCAGCCGCCTGAGGATTGAAATTTGTGATCGGGCCAGCCACATTGGGCCGATCTACCGCCGCTCCGCCGAGCGGAGCGATGGAATCGGAAATACCGAAGCGCGGACCGGAAAAAATATTTACCGGGAAGCCGCTTCGATAGGTGCTAATGCCCGCAAAAGCCCAGCCTCCCAGAACCGACTTCACGAAGCGGTTCGATGATCCTGATTGAAAGAAGGGCAGCTGGTAACTATGCCCGATCGAAAGTGTATGCCGCAGATCAAACTGTGACGGTCCACGGTTATTGCGGTTGTCCAACGGATCCTGTTGTGACGAAGTGTCGTTAACAAGCACGCCCAGGGCGTCTGAGTTGTCATCGATCGACTTCGCATAGCTGTAGGCCAGGCTGAAATACAATCCCTTCGATGCGCGCTTCAACACTTCAATCTGGAGGGCGTTGTAATTCGAGTTCGCGGAGCTTTCCAGATACCCCACCGTATTGTAGCGGGGATCATAACGATTGCTATGGGAAGTCGATCCGCCGTTCAGTCCAGCGAAGGCCGTTGTGAATTGCGAAAGGCGCGCTTGTTCGTCGGCCAGACTGGTCGCGGGCGTGACAGGATTCGCAATCAGGTTAATGGGGCGCGTCCGGGTCAAGTAGGTGCCTTTCGTTCCTACATACGTCGCCTTCCACACCAAGCCTGCAAACTCGCGCTCCAGACCGAGGTTCCACTGTTGCACTTGTGGATTCTTGAGATTTTGCGCGATCGCGGGACTAATGGTTCCGAAGTTCAACACCGTAGGCGAAAGCGTTCCAACAGCCGCGCTTGTTTGCTGCTGGATCGTGGCGGTTCCCGCTACTAAGTTTGCGTAGCTGTTTCCGCCGGTAAAGGAACTAGCCCCGCTCAAGCTTGCCGAGTAAATAAATGGCGGCAGGAAACGCTGATTTGTAATCGGGTTCAGATAGATGAAGTCGTAAGCAATCCCATACCCGCCGCGAACCACAGTCTTGCCGTCGCTTGTAGGACTCCAAGCGAAGCCGAATCTCGGCGCCCAGTTGTTGTTGCTGTTAAAGGAGGGCTTACCCGTTACCAGCAGGCCAAGGGGTCCGGCGCCGGCGGCTCCGAACGAGGCTTTATCGTCCAAATCCAAATTGGAAATCTTTCCATTAGCCTCAGTGGGACCGCCCGCCCACTCATACCGCACACCCAGATTCAACGTCAGGTTCCGCGTCACTTTCCAATCGTCCTGGGCAAACGCAAAGGCATTGTGCACCACGTTATTGCGAACCGAGTTGCCAAAATTCTGCGTGTAAGTTGCTGGCGTGCCCGCTGCGAAACTGGCGAATGTGTTGAACGTGAGCGAAGACCGAATGTTGCTGTCGAAGAACGAATCCGCATCCAGGTTGTAGTACTCAGCTCCGACTTTAAAGTTGTGGGTTCCATGTGTGAACGAGAAGTTATCCGTGTATTGGTACGTCCGCTGTTCGCGACCCTGAGGGAGGATATTCGAGACTCCAATCGACGTAACCGATCCATCGCTGAACGTGATCTGCGGCCCGAACGCATATGGAGTTTGAATCGGGAAGTTCGGTTTGCTCTGGCCGAAGCCGAATCGGAACTCGTTCACGGCAGACGGTCCAAACAGGTGCGTCTCCGACAGCAGTGCTTCGCGCGGATGGTTCGTGCTCCCCGCGCCAAAGCCGGGTAACTGGCTATTGATGAATGTCAGACCCGACGATGAGGCTTGAGAATCGAACACTCCGTAGCGGCCCCAAAGCGTGTCGTTCCTGGTGACAGCAACATCCATTCGATACGAAACCTGGTATGAGTTTGTCAAATTCGGCGCGGTAGCCTGAATCGTACCTGTGGGACTGCTCGGCAAATTGTATTGCTTGATCAGCGCCAGCGATGTTGGATCCGTTACTGAGGCCAACTGGGCCGGCGTGGGAACAGCAGCGATCTGGGCCTGGCCCGCGCCGCGCGTTTTCACGCCTTCGTAATCGACGTGCCAAAACACGCGATTCCGCCCATTGTAAAGCTTGGGGATAAACACCGGGCCGCCCACCTCGAAGCCGTAGATGTTATTGCGCAGGGTGCTCGGTTTCCCGGTGCTGTCGAAAAACGAACGCGCGTTCAACTTGTCATTTTCAAAGTATTCGTACAGTTCACCGTGCAGATCATTTGTTCCGCCCTTCGTTATATAAATCACCTGTGAACTCGAATTGCGGCCGTACTCGGCGTTGAAGTTATTAGTGATGACCTGCACTTCCTTGATGGAAGCGAAATTGAGCGGCCCCAGCGGACCGCCCGTCCCGGTGACAGACACATCAGTGGCAGTAATTCCATCTACTGTGATGTTGTTTCCCCTTCCCCGCCCACCGTTGGAGTTGAAGCTCCCCGACCCCAGGTAGGGATTGTTCGCCGAAACGGGCGCCACGCCGGGCGATAGTAACGCGAAAAGGTTTGGATTGCGGCTAACCGGAATTTCTTGTACGGTTTGCCCGCTCACTGAGTGTTGAATCTGAGCATCTTCCGTGTCCAACTGCTGCACGGCCCCACTGACATCCACACTCTGAGTCACTTGACCCACTTCAAGCTTCAGATCGACCCTTGCGGTTTCTCCCGTCTTGACCGGAGCTCGCGTGATCGCAACTACAAATCCCGAGGCCTCCGCCCGCACCTCGTATGTGCCCACAGGCAACAAGTTGAACGCAAATTCCCCTTGCGTGTTGGTCGTCTGCTCACGCACCTGACCGGTTTCCACGCTAGTCAACGACACCTTGGCAGAAGAAATGGCCGCCCCGCTAGGGTCGACAACTGTTCCCCTAAGCTCGCCCGTGATTTGAGCCCGCAACCCCGCGCAGCAGGATAAGACGAATACAAGCAGAAATAGCTTATTTAATTTTGAGTTCAAGAAACCCCCTAGCGATCGTCGACAAGGTTACAGCTTGCAGTAGCGGTAAAACCCGTGCCGCTCAATTAAATTGCAGTAAAGTACCGGCTAACCTCCGAGTACTTGTTTGCTCCAGTCTATAGAAAATTGATCCAGTGTCAATAGGTTAGTTAGATGTTTTTCGGGGGTGTTGCTGGTTATCCGTGGCTCCGGAATACCAACGCGATCTGAATAATCAGGATTCCTGGCGTAACTCTTTGAGCGCGTCGATGCGAGTGGCCCGGTGCGCGGGAATCGACATCGCCAGCAGCGCGACCAAGACCAGCGCAGCCGAGATGCCGGTAAACACCAGCGGGTCCATCGTGCTGACCTCATATAGCAGGCTTTTCAGATACCGTGTCATGGCGAAGGCGCCGCCAATGCCGCACACGAGTCCTATCCCGACCGGCAAGAGGCCCTGACCAAGCACCAACCCGATTACATCGCCCGTCCGCGCGCCCAATGCCATGCGAATGCCCAATTCGCGGCGGCGCTGATCAATCAGATAAGCAAGGACGCCATAGATGCCAACTGCCGCAAGCAGTGCCGCTATCACGGCGAATGCCGTCATCAATTGAATCGAGAAACGCTGCCGGGCCAGCGAATCGGCCAGGATTTCGTCCATCGTCATCGGGGAAAGCGGCAAATTCGAATTGAGTGCCGCCAGTTCGTGGCGTAATGCGGATACCAGCATCAAAGGATCACGCGCCGCCTTGACCACCAGGGTGAGCTGTGGAAATGGCATTTGCGACGAATAGTAGATTCTTGGCATCGGCGGCGACCAGAGATTCCTACCCTTCGTCGCGCCGACCATACCCACGATAGTGCAGGTAATGTTTGGAACCGGCAGCACCACCTGCATCCCGATCGGTTCCGTATTCGCGAAAAATTTCTTTGCGACCGTGGCATCGATATCGCAAACGGGATGGGCACTGAGGTTGTCGGAGGAATTGATGCGGCGTCCGCGCAACAGAGGAATAGCCATTGTTTCGAGATAACTGGATGACGATGAGGTCTGAAACACCACCTCTGTCGGCTCGTTCGAGTTTTGTGGGTGGCCCAAAATTTCTATATGACTTCCAGCACTGCCTTTGAAGGGTGGGAAGTCAATCGCTCCCGCGGATACGACTCCCGGTACGGCGCGTACCCGTTCCAGCAATCCGCGCTCAAACGCTATCCTCTGCGAGGGCAAAGGATAGTCTGTTAGCGGAAGTGGTATGACTGCCGTCAACACGTTTTCCGAACGAAATCCGGGGTTAACGCTCTCCAATCGGACGAAGCTGCGCACCAGCAGGCCCGCTCCGATCAGCAAGACCAGCGATGCGGCTACTTCGATGACAACAATACTTTCGCGCAGAATCCGCCTTCGTCCAGTCGAGCCGTATGAACTCTCCTTCAAGGCGTCATTTACATCGACGGCTGATGTCTCAATGGCCGGCGACACGCCGAGAAGGATGCTCGCGGGAATTGAAAGCAGCAGCGAAAACGCCATCACCCAAGCGTTAACTGCCGGTTGCGGGCCCGAGATTAGATCGCGTGGAGCAAATTGTGGATAAAGGTGAAGAAGGGCCAGAGCAAGCCCCAACCCAACCAGACCGGCGACGACAGCAAGTAACACGCTCTCGGTCAGCAACTGCCGAACGATGTGACTGCGGTGGGCGCCCAGCGCAAGACGAATGCTGATTTCTTTGCGCCGCTTCATGCCACGCGCAAGCAGCAGGTTCGAAACGTTGGCGCATGCAATCAGCATGACTCCTCCAACCGCGCCGAGCAGCAGCCAAAGAGGTTTCTTAAGATTGCCCGCCTGTTCTTCGGCCAACGAATTCACATCAATTGAAAACCCGAGACTCTTCTTATCTTGATTAGGGTAGAGCTCGACCATACGCTCGGCAATCCGGCGAAATTCGCCTCTGGCCTGCTCGACCGTGATGCCCGGCTTCAAGCGGCCGATCACGTCGATATAGTGAGGACCACTGCTTCCTGGAGCGACCTCCGCAGGCGGAAACGCGAGCGGCATCCACAGATCAGCCTTGAAGCTACCCACCATTGGCTGGATCACGCCGGCTACGCGATAGCTCTCGCGGTTGATCTGGATATTCTTTCCAACAATAGACCGGTCTCCACCGTAGCGTCGTTTCCACAAGCCTTGCGAAATAATCACAACGTGGTTTTTTCCGTACTGTTCGTCCTCAGCCGTGAACAGACCACCCAGAACAGGTTTGACGCCGAGCATCGGGAATGTGGCGGAGGTGACGCGCTTGCCATCCGCCTCTTCGGGCTGGCCTTCACCCGTTAATGTCGCGTCTCCGCCAGTAACCGCCGCGATTTGCGAAAAACAAGTTGCCATTCTGCGGTACTCGACAAATTCCGAAAATGACGGCTGAAATCGCACCAAGCCGTAGTGTGGGAGGTTCTCGGTGACCATCATCAGGCGATCGGGATCGGGATACGGCAAAGGATGCAGCAACACGGCGTCAACGGCGGAGAAAATCGCGGAAGTGGCGCCGATCGCGAGTGCCAGCGTAAACACGGCGACTATAGTGAACCCCGGATTCCTCAGAAATTGACGGCTAGCGAAGCGAATGTCTTGGAGCACAATCTCTCCTGATGATTAGCGACGCGGACACCGCTAAACTGGTCGCCATTTGTAGTGTAGTCAAGCTGCCGCGCCCTATACTCAAGCGAATGAAAGAACTGCTGACGGATGCCAGTGAACGAGCCCTTCGCTACATTTCGGGCGTCGCCGCGCGTCGCGTCGCCCCAACGCCCGAAGACACTGCCGGCTTGATCGCATTCCTCGAGCCTCTCCCCGAAGATCCATGCGATCCCGCGGACATACTTTCACTATTGGATGAACTTGGTTCGCCCGCAACAGTAGCCTCAACCGGAGGCCGTTATTTTGGATTCGTCACAGGAGGAACGCTCCCGGCTGCACTTGCAGCCAACTGGCTGGCCGGCGCTTGGGATCAGAACGCCGCTTTTAGAGCGATGTCGCCCGTATCAGCCGCGCTCGAGGAAGTGGTCCTGGAATGGCTGCGCGAATTACTAAATCTTCCCTCCGCTTGCGGTGGAGGGTTCGTCACCGGCGCGACAATGGCGAACTTAACCTGCTTAGCCGCGGCTCGCCACGCACTGCTCAAACGCGCCGGATGGAACGTCGAAGAGGACGGGCTATTCGGCGCTCCGCCATTACGAGTAATCGTGGGCGAGGATGTTCACGTTTCGCTGCTGAAGGCGCTCTCGCTGTTGGGGCTTGGTAAGTCGCGTGTCATCAAGGTACCCGCCGACGGACAGGGCCGCATCCGTTCCGATGCGCTTCCCGCTTTCGACGATCGAACCATCGTTTGCATTCAAGCAGGCAACGTCAATACCGGTGGCTTCGACCCAGCGGAGGAAATCTGTCCGCACGCCCGCGAGCACAACGCATGGGTGCACGTCGACGGTGCATTCGGCTTATGGGCTGCGTTAGCGCCGGATCGTGCACATCTGATGGCAGGCTTCGATCAGGCTGACTCCTGGGCGACGGATTGTCACAAATGGCTCAACGTGCCATATGATTCGGGTCTGGCGTTTGTTCGTGAACCGCAATACATGCGCTCGGCGATGGCGATCCATGCTGCCTACCTTCAGACGACGGACACGCGCGAGCCATCGCAATACACGCCTGAATCGTCCCGGCGCGCCAGATGTATTGAGGTCTGGGCAGCGTTGCGTTCGCTCGGCCGAAAAGGCTCAGCCGACATGATTGAACGAAGTTGCCGTTTGGCGTTTCGCTTCGCCCAGATATTGAGAGATGCCGGATGTGACATCCTGAACGACGTTGTCTTGAATCAGGTTCTGGTCTCCTTTGGAGACGATGCGAAGACGAAACATGTCATCTCCGCAATTCAACACGATGGAACCTGCTGGTGCGGTGGTACTGAGTGGCATGGCCGAGCCGCCATGCGGATCAGCGTTTCTTGTTGGGCCACCACCGAAGCCGACATTGATCAAAGCGCCGCGGCGATCCTGCGGATTGCCAATAGCTCGCGTTAAGCTCTTTTATCTACTCGTGCCGTAAAGCAACCAAGGGATCGGTGCGCATCGCACGTCGCGCGGGGATGTAGCAGGCCGAGAATGCTGTCAGCGCAAGTAGCACTGCGACAGCGCCAAACGTCATCGGATCGGTTGCGCTCACATCATAGAGCAGGCTCGCCATCAAACGAGTCAATAGAAACGACGCGGCCAGACCGAGCGCCAAACCGATTATCACCAGAGTCATTCCCTGCCCGGCAATTAGTCGCAAGATGTCCCTCCGCTGCCCGCCGATTGCGAGCCGAACGCCAATCTCATGCGTTCGTCGACTCACCGCAAAAGAGAGGACCCCGTAAAGCCCCACTGCCGCGAGCGACAAGGCAAGCGCGGCAAATAGTCCGAGCAAAAACAAATTGAACCGTTCGGGCGCGAAGGAGTCGCTAAGCAGCTGATCCATCGTCGCAACTTGATAAACCGGAACACGCGTATCCAGCAACGCAACCGTTTTGCGCACGGCAGAAGCCGCGCTCGCCGGGTCCTGCGTTGTCCGCAATACGAAATTCATGTACCAAGCGCCCCGATACAGCCCGTACATCTCGGGTTTGCTCTCGGAGGCCAAACCAAAACTCTTCACGTCCGCGACGACACCGACAATTTCACGAGGTTCTGAGCGTTGGTCAATGGAGACGATGTGTTGGCCGATAGGGTCTGTTCCCAGGAAGAACTTTCTCGCCATCGCCTCGTTGATGATGATGCCGTTGTCGTGATGCGCGCCCGAAGCAGAGAATTGGCGCCCGCGTAGCAAAGGAATACCGAGCGTCCGAAAATAATCTACGCTGACCGCGCGTCCCTCGGCCGCAAGTGCATGCGCCCAATCTTGCGTACCGCGCCCGACAATTTGGAAACTACCCCAATCCGACTCGCCACTCAGCGGCAGCGCCGAAGTTGCCGCGGCAACCTGGACAGAAGGAAGAGATTGAAGCCGTTCGAGTAGCTGGTCAAGAAAAGCCGACGTTTGTTCGGCCCTTGGGTATGCTGCGCTAGGCAGTGCAATTTTCAGCGTCAGCAGATGCTCTGGCTGGAAGCCCGGATTCACACGATTTAATTGCAGGAAGCTTCGGAACATCAAACCGGCCCCGCAAAGCAGTATCAATGCCAGAGCGACTTCGGAGACGATCAAAACATCGCGCAGCCGGCTGCTGTGCAGGTCAGTTCCAGCACTCCGTTCGCCGCTACGAAGCGTAGTTTGCGAATGTTTCCGGGCCGCTTGCAGCGATGGCGCCAAACCCACAACCAGCGTCGTTAAGGCTGCAATCGCTGCCATGAACGCGAGCACAGGAATGCTCAACTGAAATGATTCCATTCTGGGCAAGTGGATTGATGTCAATGAAACGGCCAGGGTCAAGCCGCCTTTTGCAAACGCAACCGCGAGGACTACGCTGATACAAACGATGAGGAAACTTTCCGTTAAATTCTGAGAAAGGAGCCGCATTCGTCCTGCACCGAGAGCCGTGCGAATTGCGAATTCCTGTTCTCGTGCCGAAGCGCGAGCCAACATAAGATTAACCACGTTGGTGCATGCGATCAGCAGAATAAAACCGACAGCCCCAAGCAAGACCAGCAGCGATGTCCGAACGTTCCCGACAACTTCATCGAGCAGCGGCTGCGCCCGTATGTGCCAGTCAGCATCTGTATTGGGGTACATTTCTCCAAGGCGCTTCTGAAAACTCTCGATTTGGCCCTCAGCTTGAATCAGATTCACTCCGGGCCGCAATCGCCCGAGCACATGAAACGGATGCGAGATCCGGTCGTGCAGTCCGAATTGGCCAAGCGTGCCCACGGAAACCCACACCCCACACCCCTTCGGGTAATCAAACCCCGGAGGCATAACGCCAATAAGTGTATAGTTCTCTCCATCCAACAGATATGCCTTGCCGATTGCATGTGGATCACCGCCAAATACGCCATGCCATACTGCATCGCTGACAAGAAATACTTTTTCTGCGCCCGGCGTTTCATCGCTCGCGGAGAAGCCGCGGCCAAGCGCCGGCTGGACACCGAGAATCGTGAAGAAGCTATTGGTAACCGTGGAATAGCGCGCGCGCTCGGCCGAAAACGGGCCGCCCAGAACGATGTCGTTCGACGCGCTGATGAGAAAGTATGCGGCTGTTTCATCAAAGACCGTATTCGCCTGTTTCCAGACCAGGTAGTCAGGATAGGGCACGCCTGTGCTGTCGACTTTGCCGGGGCTGTATTCGGTCACATCTACAACGCGGCCTGCATTCTTGAATGGAAGCGGGCGTAGAAGCACAGCGTCGACAATACTGAAAATCGCGGTGTTTGCGCCGATGCCGAGCGCTAGCGTCAGTACGGCAACCGCCGCGAAACCCGGAGATTTACGCAGCATTCGCAACCCATACCGAACGTCCTGGAATAAAGATTCGATAAAGTTCACGCCCCGTGCTTCCTGGCAGTCCTCCTTCACCTGATCGAGATGGCCGAATTCGAGGCGGCTTCGGCGTAGCGCCTGCTCCCGCGTTAAACCCGACTCAATGTATTTTTTGACCTGCTGCTCGACGTGGAACCGGAGCTCGTCATCGAGTTCTCGCTGTACGGTGCGGCGCCGCAAGAGTGATCGAAGACGAAAGTACAGGTCACTGAGCACAGTTGCTTTCTACTTCTACAAGAGAGCATACAGCACGTCTTGTCGAAGCGCAAGGGGGACGGATGAATGTTCCAGAAGTTAGCTCTTGCCGCGGAACACAAGGGCGATCTCGATGATCAGAATGATCACTACCATCACTTCCAGCACGAAGGCCCGGCCCTGGTGAAACTCGTTGACCATCGAATCGTACAGGTCTTCGGCAGTAGTCAGCTTTTCGTTCACTAAGTTGCGGTAGTCGGTCACGCCGATGCGCGCAGCGGCCAACCGGTAGGCGCGGGCATAAAACATATCGCTCAAAAACTTGATAGCGTTATCCGTGCGTTCCGACAGCTCGCGGCAATCGAGCCGTATTGTGTTTAGGTTCTGCGCTTCCCTCGCCAAGCGCCAGCGCGACCAGAATCCGCGCTTCTCCTCCAGTTGTTTATAAACCTCGACCAACACGCGCGTTAACACTTCATCGTAATAGCGAAATTCAAGTAACTGAGTATTGGCGTACTCCAACAAATCAATTGTGGGCGACGCGGCATCCGCTTGGTCATAGACAAATGCGGCCACCCAGCCGACTACCAGCAGGTCGGCCGGATAGTAAGACATGCTCGATTGCAGAACCTCCTGCCGCTCGCCAGTCGAGAGTGGCAACTCGTCTCCTCGCACAATCTGGGCAATCTCCACGCCGCGGTTGCGTACCAGTTCCTCAGCCGTTACCGTTACGCCGTCTCGCTCGATCGGATTCACTTGAATGATGTAGTAATCCTCAGTAATCCAGCCTTCATAGGCTTTTCTAAGCGCCGGCGCGATACGTTCCATGCGTTGGCGCAGCAGGTCGTGTATGCGCCCTTCGAGTTCGGCGGACGATATCCAGCGATGCGCGAAGTGAATCAGAGACTCCCAGCTTCCTGCAAATTCGAGCCTCAGCTCAACACTAGCGACGCCGTACTCAAAGTAACGAATACGTCCGCTGAGCATATGATGGGCGTTCGTTTCCACCGGATCGAGTTGCTCCACCACCGGCGGTTTCTCATATCGAACATATTCCGGAGCAGGATGGCGGAACGCCGGTTCGCGCTTGCTGGGACTGGTGCCGAAGATGCCGTGCAGGCGTGTAAGGTCAATCTCTTCGGCAATATCGAAGAGCAGTAGAGCGCGTAATGTCGCGGAAAGCTGCTGCGCGTTGTCCATACGATACGCCGTTGCGGTTATGGTAACGCGGTTATTCTTCGTTCCGCACGAGCCAGCTTGCGTCCGCGATTAAGTGTCCGGTCGCGCTCTGCTTGCGAATGCCATCCATTGTTACCCGGCAGCTTTCGTTCAGATCGTCCGCAAATTGACTGGCCAGTTGCGCTGCAACAGCACGGTCGCGGACTGCGATATTCACTTCGTTATTTAGGCGAAGAGACCGCGGATCGAAGTTAGTCGATCCGGCCACGCTCCAGAGATTGTCGACAACCATCAGTTTGGCGTGGATCATAGCCGGTTGATATTCATAAAATTCGACGCCGGCCCGAATCAGTTCGGTTGCGGTCGCTTCACTCAGATAGCGGATCGAATTATGATCGGTTGCCGAACCGGCCGTCAGCACCTGGACCAGCACTCCGCGTTTCCTGACTGCGCGGATCAGTGAGTGGCGCGCACTGCGATCGGGAAGAAAGTAAGGGCTGGTAATTTGAATGCTTTTGGCGGCCGAATCGATAAGAGCCTGGAACAGCATCCGCGCGCGGGTAGCATCGTAGCCGGGCGTGCTCATCACAACCATACACGGGGTATCGCCGCATTTCACCTGGGAGGGAAATTCGCCGTCGGAGAACAACAATTCACCGGTGGAATCAACCCACCCTTGCGCAAAGGTGGCGTTGAGGCTCCCGGCTGCTGCACCGTCAACGCGGAGCACCGTGTCCCGCCACGCCGGCTTGCCATTGGTAGGTTCGAGCCAGTGATCGGCGTAATCCGCGCCGCCGATGAACCCAGTCGCGCCATCCACTACCAGCAGTTTCCGATGAGTGCGGTGATTGAAATAGGTCAAATCCTTCCAATCGAGAGGATGATAGAACGCGACATGGCCGCCGGCATCGGTAAGCGATTTGAAATAGGATCGGCCGGTGCGAAAACTGCCGATTGCGTCAACCAACAGGCGCACCTCTACGCCTTCATGGGCCTTGCGCGTCAGGCGTTGGATCACTTCGCGCGTGACGTCTCCTTTGAGAAATTCATAAGCTTCCAGGTTGATGGTGCGCGTAGCGGCGTCAATGGCGCTCAGTTCCGCTGGATAAAATTCCGCCCCATTGCGTAAAACTGTGATTTGCGAGTGACGATGAGTCAGCGCATCCGTTAGGCAAGCGAGCCGGTAAAGGAAATCTTCGGATTCGGGAGTCGCATCGGCCCGATCTTGCAAGTGATACGGTCTTACGGGTCCAAACAGGCTCAGGCCAAAACGCACAGCATGGAACACCGTCGTCCCAACACCGACGGCGGCCAAAGCTTTCGTTACCGGATGCGCGCCCCGGCGGGCCGGCTTTCCATTGGAACTGTTTGACACCCGAATGGTCCCCCTCGAAATCGTCTGGGAATTTATAGCAACCTCGATGCACACTTGGCGAAGTATGTCAGGATAAACCCGGCGCCCGCGCGGCTAATGGACGTGAGCGATTCGAGGATGGTCCGGTCGAGATCCAGCCAGCCCTTTTCCGCGGCGGCCATGATCATACTGAACTCGCCGCTAACCTGATAGGCCGCAAGCGGGACATTGAAGCGCTCACGGGCATCGCGAAGAATATCGAGATAGGGCATGGCCGGTTTCACCATGATCATGTCGGCGCCTTCTTCCAGATCGAGCGCGATCTCGCGCATGGCCTCTTGCGCGTTCGCCGGGTCCATCTGGTAACTGCGCCGATCGCCGAATTGCGGGGCGGATTCGGCGGCCTCGCGGAAAGGACCGTAAAAGACAGAAGCATACTTAGCGGCATAGGACAGGATGGGAGTGTTGGTGAACCCGCCCTGGTCGAGCGTGCGCCGGATGGCTGCAACACGGCCGTCCATCATGTCGCTAGGCGCGACAATGTCAGCGCCCGCTTGCGCGTGGGAGAGCGCCGCCATGCCCAGCAGTTCGAGAGTTGCGTCATTATCGACATCGCCGTTCCGTACAATGCCGCAATGGCCATGACTGGTGTATTCGCAATTGCAAACGTCGGTTATGACGAGTAACTGCGGGACCTCGCGCTTAATCGCTCGGATGGCGCGCTGAGTAATGCCGTCGGCCGCATAAGCCTCTGAAGCGCTTTCGTCCTTGGTGGCGGGAATGCCGAACAGTATGACGCCACCAACGCCGAGTTTCTGGCATTCCTCGGCTTCGCGAACCAGGTTGTCGATCGATAACTGCGCGTTCCCCGGCATGGAACTGATTTCCTTGCGGATGCCTTCTCCCGGACAGACGAACAGCGGGAGTATGAATTGCGACGGAGTAAGACGGGTCTCGCGGACCAGGCGGCGCATGGCCTCGCTTTGCCGCAAGCGGCGCGGACGATGAACGGGAAACGGCATGCTGTATCTCCAGTATCGCTGGGAGGAAGAGTTGTTACCCAAGGTCTGCCCGTTAGCATGGCTGTATGGCGCAAAAAATGGCACGCCGCTGGTTGGTTTCGGGACGCGTGCAGGGCGTCGGGTTCCGGTATTTTGTGCAGAATCGGGCCGGCTCACTCGGCTTGACCGGCTGGGCACGCAACCTAGACGACGGGCGCGTAGAAGTCTATGCAGCGGGGACCCGCGACCGCCTCGACGACCTCGCGGCCGCCTTACACGCAGGGCCCAGAATGGCGGACGTACGCTCTGTGGAGGAGCACGAAGAAGCAGTCGAGAGTCATTCGAGCTTCAGCGTCCGCTGACCCAGGCGCCGTATTAGTCCGCGCGTAGAGCTTGAACCACATCCACGCGCGCGGCTCGCATCGCCGGCCACGCGGACGCGACTACGGCCGCTGCCAGCAACACGCCGGCCGCCCCAACAACGACCCAGGCCCCCGGCGTCCGCACACCCTCGAAATAACTGCCGGCCAGCTGCTGTAGCGCGAGCCCGCACGCCAATCCGGCGCCGATCCCGATCGCCGTGATGACGGTGCCCTCCGCAATCACTCGCGTCAGCAGATGCCGTGGTTGCGACCCGACCGCCAGCCGGATGCCGAATTCGCGAGTCCGTGCGCTCACCGAAAATGCTAGTACGCCCGCAACACCGACCACCGCAATCATCAGCGCCACCATGGCGAACCCGCCGAAAACGATGACGTTCAACCGATCCGGCGTCAGCACTTCCGCGCGAACATCTTCAAGCGTGGACGCGCGCTCTATCGGCTGGTCCACCGAAAGGCTGCGGATGGTCCGCGTAATGGGGCCAATCAGGGCATACGGATCCGACCTCACGTGGACGAACAGGCGTCCGCCAAAAAGCGGTCCCTGCCCGAAGGGTTGATATACCGTCAGGGTTGGGCCCGGAATCAGGTGCTCGTCGTCGATATCCGCGGCGATTCCGATGATGCGCAGCGGCGTCGGCTTCATTCCGATGAACTGGAGCACGGGATCCGTCCAGAAGACGTGTCGATTCAGCGCCTCCCGGTTTGGAAACATCCGCTGCGCCACGGTTTGGCTTATAATCGCAACCGGCTCCCCGTCTTTGCGATCACCCTCGTTGAAATCGCGTCCGGCAATGAGCGGCACGGCGAGGGCAGCGAAAAATCCGGGCGAGATGATGCGCAATTGGCCGCGCGGATCGTCTTCTGGCTTTCCGCGAACGTAACCTTCGGCCGTGAATTGCAAGCCGGGGCCAAATGACCCTCCCTCGCGCCACGGCGTGAGCATGCCTGCAGCGACGCCGTCTACTCCCGGCAACTGGTGTACCCGCTGCATCGCTTCTTTGTAAAAGTCCACAACCTGGGCATCGCTCCGTCCATACGAAATCACAGGCACGTTGATCGCGAGTACGCGGCGCGTGTCGATGCCGGTGTCGATCGCCTGAACCGCAAGCAGCGCCTTCAGCAGCATAGTGGCGCCCGCCAGCAGGACAAAGGAGGCGCCAATCTGGGTCACCGCGAATGCCCGCAGACGCCGCGTCGCACCGCCGGTCACCCGCACGCTGCCACTGGACAGGTTGATTGCGTTCGACCGGTCGCCAGAGGGTAGCCGCGGCACAAATGCCAGGAGCGCCGCAGCGGCCAGCGCCAAGCCGGCGCCGACCCACAGGATGCTCGAGTCGACCGTCAGATCGAGCGCCCGGACCGAGAAGCGCGACGCGTACCGCGCCAGGATCGTCACCATGGGCCGCGCGCTCAGCACACCTATAGCGGCTCCCGCGCCGCAAAGCAGGAGGCTTTCCGCCAGCAGAACGCGCCGCAGCGCTGCCGTGCTCGCACCGAGAGCGGCCCGCACGACCAGCTCGCCTTCCCGCCGAATCGTCCGCGCCAAAATCAGGTTAGCGACGTTCGAACACGCAATGATGAAGACCAATCCCGATGCCGCCAGCAGCACCCAAAGCACGGTCTTGGCTTTGGAGGTGATCTGATCTCGCAGCAGCACCGCATCAATGCGAAAGTCCGCCTTCGAAGGATATGCCTCGGGATGATCTTTCATCATCGCGCCATGTGCTGTTCTCAGCTCGGCCCGAGCCTGTTCGAGTGTTGCGCCGGGCGCGAGCCGGCCAAACAGCTCCGTCATCCGATGGACCCGGCCCGTCACCATCGTTGCCGACAAGTGATGTGGACTGGTGACAATGTTGGCTATGAGCTCGGTTTCGGCCGGGTATGGGATGGATGGTTCCAACACCCCAACCACCGTCGCTGTGCGCGTTCCGAAAGATCCCAGCCTGACGACTTTTCCGAGCACCGACGGATCGCGGTTCAGTGCGGAGGTCCAGAACCGATATGTCAAAACGATGGCGCCCGCGGCGTTCGGGCCGTCGTCTCGCATATCGAGCAACCGGCCGAGAACCGGATGCAGACCCATCACCTCGAAGTAAGTACCGCCTACAACTCCCGCCTGCACCTCGCGCGGTTGCCCCAGCCCGTTTAGTGTGAAGCCGATTGTGGAGAAATCGCCGATCGCTGTGAACGATTTAACCCGCTGCCGCAGGTCCTGCATCTCCGGAACCGAAAAATTGGCATTCTCCATGCCCATGCCCCGGGCGCTCTGCCTGATGTAAATAAGCCTGTTTTCGTCGCGATTCACCAGCGGGCGCAGAAGAATTCCGCGAACCAGAGTGAAGATAGCGGCATTCGCTCCAATTCCGAGCGCCAGCGTGAGGACCACGGTGATCGTAAGCCCCTTAGCTCCCGAAAGCGAGCGGACGGCATACTTTACGTCGCGCCAAAAGATTCCGACAGTTTCAACTAAATCCAATCGTTCTGAGCTCGCCCCAGTCATAGGCGGGCCTCCCTTCTCTCGACTTCGTCACAGTGATGTCGTGCGACACCGGGCGGTTTCGACCGCCGGGCCGAAGAAATCTGACATGTCATAGAAATGCCTTAACGAAATAATACGCGGTGTCGGCTGCCGATGTTCCACCCGACCGGTGGCGCAAAGCCAGCAAGTTTCTGGCAAGTGCCGACACGGGCGGGCTACGAGGCCGCCGCAGGCCGAGGGCCCGCCCCACACTGGGCTAGCCGCGGGTTGACATGGCTTTTTCGGTTAGCAGGGACGCGCGTTGACCTTGCAAATAAGCTTCAACGTCGGCAGTTGCAAATTCGAAGCCAAAGTCGGCGGGGTCGAAGGATTTGCGGTCGTGTTTGGCGGCGATATAGAGTTTGGCGGCGATGGCGAGGTCGTCCTTTTCCTTCTGCTCGCGTTCGGTTTGCAGTTGCTTGATTTCGGCGATGAGTTTTTCGCGGAGGCGGTGGAGTCGCATTTCCTGGGTGTGGAGATTGCGGAACTGGCGCTCGTAGGCGAGATAGGTTTCCATGCGGAGCATTGCGGCGCGGGAGCGGGGATCGAGTTCGGCGACTTGGGCGGCAAATTCATTGGAGCCTTTGAAGTAGAGTGCTTCTTCGATTCCGGGGATGCGGTCGATGCGCCAGGTGGTATCGGCGAGGGATTGGACGAGTTCGAGCTCGCGTTCGCCGATGGGCGAGTAGGCCTTTTGGTACTGGCTGAGATGACGTTCATAGCGGTCGGCGTCGTCGTGAGGAAGCAGGACGGTGCGGCCAGTGAGAGCTGTTTTGAGAGCGTTTTGGGAGGATTTGGTTTTCCCGGCTTCGGATGTGGGTCCGGTGCTGAGTTGGGCGTTGGCGCGGTTGGCGGCGAGACGGGCCGGGGAGAGGGATGGGCTGGTTGTGGGGTCGAGTTCGCTCGCTTCGCGGATTGCGTCGGTTTTTTGGGCGGCGCGCTCGGCGGCGCGGCGGGCTGTACGGTTTTGGCGGGAGGACATCATCACGAATACCGTTGTCGCGCGGGAGACCGGCCGGCGGCGGGAGAAGGCGGCTGTAAGTGACTGGAGGGGTTGAGAAAAAATTATTGGCGATTTGTGATTGCTTGCTGGGACGTCGTGAGCGCTAACTCAGGAGCGTTTGATTTAAAGTGGAGATGGCAGGAAAATGGCTCAGGTGCAAGCAAGTTCCCCAACCTATGATGTTGTAATTGTCGGCTCCGGCGCCGGCGGCGGAGTGGCAGCCACGGTGCTGACCAAGGCAGGCGCGAAGATCTGCATGCTGGAGGCGGGCGATATGTTCGACTACCGCAAGCAATCGACCATGTTCGCCTGGCCGTATGATGCGCCGCACCGGGGGGCCGGATCGAGAGAGAAGCCATTTGGCTATTTCGATGCCACGCTCGCCGGCGGGTGGCAGGTGGAGGGCGAGCCCTACACCAACGCTCCGGGTTCGGATTGGTGGTGGTGGCGGGCGCGTATGCTGGGCGGGCGCACTAACCACTATGGCCGCATCTCTCTGCGCATGGGGCCTTACGATTTCAAACCGTACACCCGCGATGGCAAAGGCTTCGATTGGCCGATCACGTATGACGACTTGGCCCCCTACTACGACAAGGCCGAGGCGTTCATTGGCGTGTTCGGCAGCAAAGAGGGCTTGGAGAACACTCCCGACAGCAACTTCTTTCAACCGCCGCCGGCGCCGCGCGGCTACGAAAAAGTTATCAAGGCTTCGTGCGACAAACTCAATATTCCCTGTATACCGTCGCGCATGGCGATGTTGACGCGGCCGCTAAATGGCCGGCCGGCGTGTCACTATTGCGACCAGTGCGGACGCTCCTGCGGGGTGAATGCGAACTTCAATTCGCCGGGCGTGCACATCTTCCCCGCCCTGAAGACCGGCCTGCTGGAACTGCGCACGAACGCCATGGTGCGCGAGGTGCTGATTGGACCGGATGGCCTGGCCAGCGGCGTTTCTTACATCGACAAAAACACGCGGCAGGAGGTGACAGTAAAGGCGAAGATCGTCGTGTTGGCGGCGAGCTGCTGTGAAACGGCCCGCATCCTGCTTAATTCGAAGAACAGCCAATTCCCCAACGGCGTGGCGAACTCCTCGGGATTGGTCGGCAGGTACATCATGGACACGGTGGGATCGTCGGTGGGCGGTTTTCTACCGATTCTGCAGGATCTGCCGCCCTTCAATGAAGATGGCATCGGTGGTATGCACCTTTACATGCCGTGGTGGAACTATGACAAGCAGTTGGCTCACAAGATGCCGTTCGCGCGTGGTTATCACATCGAAATCGGCGGCGGCCGCAAGCAGCCGGGCCCGGGTGAACTGGCGCATTCCGAGCGTTTCCTGGGCGGCGGCTACGGCGCGGAGCTGAAGAGTAATCTAAGAAAGATCTACGGTTGTGAAATCGGCTTTTCCGGACGCGGGGAGATGATTCCCAACGACGACAGCTTCTGCGAAATCGATCCGGATACCGTAGATAAGTGGGGCATACCCGTATTGCGGTTCCATTTCAAGTGGAGCCAGGACGAGATTCTGCAGGCGCGGCACATGCAGGAGACGTTCCAGGAAATTATTGAAAAAGCGGGCGGGGTCGTGACTTTCAAATCGGGCGAGAACCAGAATTGGGGGATCGCGCCCGGCGGCAAAATTATTCACGAGGTGGGCGCGACAAAGATGGGCACTGACCCTAAAACTTCGGTGCTCAATCAATACTGCCAGGCGTGGGATTGCAAAAACCTATTCGTTACGGATGCGGCGCCGTTTGTGAGCAACGCGGATAAGAATCCGACCCTGACCATTAGTGCGCTCGGCTGGCGGACGTCTGAGTACATCGCCGATGAGGTAAAGAAGCGGAACGTCAAGGTATAAGAACGATGGCCAAGAAAAACGAAGAACCGGAGTTGACGCGGCGCGGTGTGCTGCAGGTTTTTGGCGCTACGCCGGCGTTGGCGGCCCTTACGGCGGGAACGGCCGCGGCTCAAGAACAAGACGAACATGCGCACATGCGCCACCCGTCACCCGCTGGCGCAAAGGGTCCGTACCAGCGGCAGTCGTTCGACGAACACCAGTGGCATACCGTGCGTGTGCTGTGCGATTTGATTTTGCCTGCCGATGAACGCAGCGGCAGCGCCACCTCTGCCGGAGTGCCGGAATTCATCGACGATTGGATCGCCTTCCGTAAGAGAGAGGATGGAAACGCGGATATCGAGGCCCAGATTTTCGGTGGATTGATGTGGCTGAACGACCAATCGATGAAAACGTCGGGTAAGCCTTTTGCCGACGCACCGGTTGAGCAGCAGAAACAGATTCTGGATCGTATTGCGTATCCCGATCGCGCCGCGGCTGAAGATCATCGATGGGTCATTTTCTTCAACCGTTTTCGCGATCTGACCGTCAGCGGTTTCTATTCGAGCAAAGTCGGCGTTGCGGACCTGCCTTATCTGGGAAACACGATCGTGACCAATTGGACCGGCTGCCCGCCCGAGGCCTGGAACATCATCGAAGAACGAATGAAGAACGGCTATAAAGGCGTAACCAAGCAGGAAGTAAAGCCCTGGGGGGCCTAAGCCGCCGCTTTGTCCAGGCAGATCATCTCACGCCGCGCATTCACGAAGTCCGCTTTAGCTGGTGCGGCTTTGTCGCGCGCCGCACGGGGAAGCGATACCGCGGTTCCTCTGGGCGTGCAGACCAACAGCTTTCATCTACTGCCGCCTGAAGGCGCGCGGCAGCGGATTATGCAGTCTATGACTGCCATCGGCATCGAATTTTGTGAGCTTACGGCGATACACCTTCAGCCGCCGGAGATTTCAAATAAGATGCGCAGCTCCGATCCCGCCGTTCGCGCTGCGGCGGCTGAGGATTTCCGGAAATGGAAATTGAACGCGCCCATGGATTACTTCACGCAAATCCAGGGGCAGTTTCGAAATGCCGGATTGTCGATCCGCTCATGTAGTATCGCGATTGGCGAAACGAACGAAGAGATAGAGAAAACTTTTGGGATCGCCAAGGCTCTCGGCGCCATGATGTTTAGCACGGCAACGACGTTATCCATCGCGCGGCGAATAGCGCCGAGTGCCGAGAGGCAGAGTCTGAGAGTCGGATTCCAGGGCAGGTTCAATCGAAACGCGACCGATGCAAACCTGATGTCCACGCCGGAAAAGCTGCTGAAGGTGACGGATTACTGCGACCGCTTCTACATGCAATTCGACATTGGCGATTGCACCGGGGCGGGTTTCGACGCGCTACCCTTCATCGAGCAGCATTATCAGCGCCTGAGCGGGGTGCATTTAAAAGATAAAACGCGCTCCGGTCGCAGCGTTCCCTTTGGGCAAGGCGATACGCCGGTTAAACCTGTCCTTGAGTTCCTGAAGCGGACGCAGGCGGGCATTCCGGCTTATATCGATTGCGATTACCAGTCGGAGAGGAGCCCGGAGGAAGAAGTGAAGACGAACTTCAACTACGCCCGCTCGGTGTTGTCTGGGTCCGTTTAGGCGGGCAGGGCCAAGCTGGCAACCAAGCGGAGCGGAATCGTGCCTTTGTTGCCCGGAAAGCGGTAGAATAGAAGGTGAAGCGTTCCCACGACGCGCATCCGGAAATTTGTGCCCTTAATTGAAAGTGAGCGGCGCCGCCAAGAGGAACTCGACGCGGAACGCATCCTGCGCGACGACACGCGGCAAGCGGCAGGAAAAATCGCGATTTTCCAGTATTTGGCGGCAGCCGTTTTTATATTCCTGATTTCAGGTTTTTGGAAGTTGCAGGTCCAGAACTCGGATATGTACGTGGAGGCTGCGGCTCGTAATCGAATCAAGAGCACCCCAATCCTCGCCCCGCGCGGCAAATTGCTCGATCGCGATGGCCGAGTGATCGTAGACAACAAAGCTTCTTATTCGCTGCTGTTGGACCGCGACCAGATCAAGGCGGAGCATCTGCCCGCGATTGCTGAGGCGTTACACATCGATTACGGTGAGTTGGCCGCTAAGATCCGGCACATGGGGAACCAGCCGCAGATTCGGATCAAGGAGAACCTGACGCGCGACGATATCGCGTTTGTGAAATCTCATCAGGATGCGAGCGCTTACCCGGAAATGGAAGTGATTACGGCGTTCCGGCGGCAATACCCGCAGGATGGGTTCGCGGCGCACTTAACAGGCTACGTAGGTGAGATCAGCGAGGCGGAACTAAATTCACCTGCTTTTATCAATTATCATCAGGGCGACATCATTGGCAAGGATGGCCTCGAACGCGAATACGACGCGCAACTGCGCGGGGTCGACGGTGAGTCGCGGGTTTGGGTGGACAACATGGGCCGCGAACGAAGCATGGAGTCGCCCAAGGAAGCTGTGGCGGGAAAGGATTTGAAGCTCACGATCGATCTGGATTTGCAAGCTGTGTCCGAGTTATCGATGGAAGGCAAACGCGGCGCCGTAGTGGCAATGGACCCGCGCAACGGCGAAATCCTCGCGATGGTCAGCCGCCCGACCTTCGACGCCAATAAGTTCACCGGGCGAATCAGCAAGACGGATTGGCAGGAGATTTCGGGCGATCAATATCATCCTTTGATGAACCGGGCGATCCAGGCGCAGCTCGCGCCGGGGTCTACATTCAAGCCGTTGATGGCAATTGCGGGATTGGAGAGCGGCGTCATAGACGATGACACCCATTTCCATTGCCCTGGCGGAGCGGTTTTTTACGGCCACTATTTTGCGTGTCACTTGAAGGGCGGTCACGGAGATATTCAATTGCATCGCGCGATCGCGCAGTCCTGCGACGTGTATTTCTACAACGTGGGGAACCGGCTCGGCATCGATCGGATTGCCAAGTATGCGGAATTAGCAGGCGTTGGCCATAAGACTGGTATTGACCTGCCGAACGAGACACAGGGCACCATGCCCTCTACGCGTTGGAAAATGCGCCTCTCGCGGCAGAAGTGGTATGCCGGCGAAACAATCTCGGTCGCTATCGGTCAAGGCGCTGTGACTGTCTCGCCGCTACAGATTGCGAGCGCACTGGGTGGATTGGGCGTTGGCGGCAAGTGGTATAAGCCACACCTTGTGGAAGGCGAAGCGCCAGTGCTGTTGCGTGAAGGCCACTTCGATCCCGATCACCTGCAGCAGGTGATTTCGGGAATGTACGCTGTCGTGAATGAAGGCGGCACGGGGCGCGCGGCAGTATTGCCCGGCATCAAGGTTTGCGGCAAGACGGGAACGGCCCAGCTGGCCGCAACCGAGAAGGTCAAAGCGGAAAAAGGGAATAGCAATTTCAACAACAACGCCTGGTTTGTCGCGTTTGCGCCGATGGAAGCGCCGGAAATAGTAGTGGCCGCACTGTATGAGAACGGCGTGGAGAGCTACAACGCCGTACCCATTGTCCGGGATGTGTTGAAGGCGTATTTCGATAAGAAGGCCCGCGGCGCGAAAGATCTAAACGTACAAGTACAGCCACCAAAAGCGCCCGTGTTATTAGGATCTTTGCCAGAGACCATGGGACTGATCCGCGTTTCGGCACAGGGCGGGCTTCAGTAGGCAATGGCGCTGCACCGTTCGATACGGGACCTGGATTGGCCGCTCGCCATCATCACACTGGCGCTCTGCACGCTCGGCACGCTTCAGATCTACAGTGCCACGAGCGGCACGAAATGGCACGACGCGTGGTGGAAACAGATCATCTGGGTGGGTAGTGGTTTGGTGATGATGTGGGTGATGGCGCAGGTGGATTACCACGCGCTGCTGGGCCGCATTTTTGCTCTGTACGTGGGGGCGATCGTTTTCCTGTTGGTCACGGCCGTAGCGGGAGACAAGATATTCGGGTCAACGCGATGGATCCGGGCGGGCGGATTCACGTTCCAGACTTCGGAGTTCGTGAAGATCGTGCTGGTTCTGCTAATGGCGCGCTACCTGGGCGACTTGAAGAACGAATTGCTCGATTGGCGAGATCTCGCTAAGCTCACGGGGCTTGTGGCGTTACCGATGATTCTGGTGATGAAGCAGCCAGACTTAGGGACGGCGCTAACGTACCTGCCGATTCTGATAGCGGGCATTCTGATGGCCGGTATCCGCTGGAAATACTTGCTTGTTATTACGGCGATCCTCGTGGCCATATTGCCGATTGGGTATCATTTTCTTAAGCCGTACCAGAAGGACCGTCTGGTCAGTTTTATGGACCCGGACCGGGATCCGAAGGGTACGGGTTTTCAGGTGATTCAGTCGAGAATAGCTGTCGGGAACGGTGGAATGTGGGGGCAAGGCGTCCAGAAGAGTACGCAAACCCACTTGGGATTTCTGCCCGTTCCTCACACGGACTTCATCTTCTCCTCGTTTGCAGAAGAACATGGATTTGTGGGCGTAGTGGTCGCGTTGGTCCTGTATTTTCTTTTGATTATGCAGGTAATACAGAACGCGCAGACAGCGCCCGACAGCGCCGGCATATATATCTGCGTCGGTGTTGGAGCTCTGCTGTTGTTTCACGTGCTGGTGAATGTGGGTATGGTGGTGGGCCGTATGCCCATCACAGGTATTCCTCTTCCGTTGATGAGCTCGGGAGGATCGAATACCTGGTCGGTTTTTTTGTTGCTGGGCCTGGTTAATAGTGTCCGGTTGCGTAGGTTTGTGAATTGAAGAAAACGGCCGCAGGCTGCGGCCGTTCGACGAACAAGGGTCGAACTGAGCGGGACAAAGAGTTTCGGATTGCCAAACAGATTTCACAGTTTCGAAGCGCAGGGGCCATTGTGGTCCCGTGCGAATGCGATTTTTGTGGAGTTATCGGGAGCGTGGATGTTTTCCGAGCGTGCCTCCATGCGCGTTCCCGGCCAAAGATTTTACGTGCGCCGCAGTGTTATAGCGGTTATGTAGCGAGCAACCCGGGGTTCTTAGGACTCTCAACATCGGCCCCTTATAGGCGGTGTATGAATGAGTAAAGAACTGGTGATTGGATCGAATCGCCACGAGACGAAAGTAGCCGTTCTCGAGGAAGATCAGTTGGTTGAAGTGTATTTCCAGCGGGGGAATGAGTATTCGCTTGCCGGAAGTATCCACAAAGGGCGCGTCACGCGGGTGCTCCCCGGAATGCAATCCGCATTCGTGGATTTGGGGCTGGAGCGTGACACATTCCTGTATGTCTCCGACTTCTTTGAAGAAAACGAAGACATTGAGCCCTTAGGTGACGATAAGCCGACGAGCCCAGAACCCCGAACAGAGCGGCGCGACCGCAGCCCGGTTCGGGATATCGAACGCCCTGTGCGGGGTATCGAGCGCCCGGTGCTTCGGCCCATAGAGACTGTGGAGCCCTCCACCCGGCCCGAGCCATTGGTTGATACGGTTCCGCCGAGCGGGGCTGCCGCCGAGGCGCCGGAAGGACTGCCTGTGGCGGAAGTACGGACAAATCGCGCGGGTGGAGATCGAGACCGGGGCGACCGGGGAGAGCAGGGTTCCGGCGGAGATCGCGATCGCCGTGGGCGCCGTTCACGACGCCGGACACGCGGGCGCGGATTCCCGGACACCAAGTATGCGCAGCCGGGTTCGCTGCAGCCGCAGAGTGCCGTTCCGACGAGAGTAGAAGACGAAGAAGAAAGTGCTGAACCGCCGGCGGACGTGATGGTTTTGCCCGGCGAATCGCTGGCGAAATACCGGAACGCTCCACGGCCAATCGCTTCCGCCACCTCCGATGCCTTGCCTGAATCGGAGCCAGAAAGTGGGCCGGAACCGGAATCCGCTGAGGCGGAGGAGGAGTTGGAGGACCGGCTCGATGAGATTGAGCTCTCCGAAGCCGTGCTGGCCCATCATCCCGAGCCGGAATTGACGCCGGAGCCGCGGATTGAAGAAGCTGTCGAGGAGGCGCTCGGAATCGAACATCCTGAGCCTGAACCGGAAACTGAGCGGTTCTCAAGTCCACAAGCAGAGGAAGAGGACGAGCCGGCCTTGCATGCCTCCGTCCAACATAGCTCGTCTCCATCGCTGTTCCTGGTCAGGGAAACGGGTGAGCCCGAACCAGACACGCTCGAGCAGGAGTTGATTGCCGAACCTGAGGTGCACGAGGATGTAGCTCTCCTGGGTGCTCGGCCCGTGGATATTGAGATGGAGGAGCTGCTCGAAATCCGGGAGGAGTTGGAGCAGCCCGAGCGGGAGGAGTTTGAAGAGACTGAGCAGCCATTCGCGGATGCCGACGTTTCACCGGAATCTCCGGCCCAAGGGGTCCCGAGCGGCCCACAAACCGCAACGGTGCGAGAAGACGGCCGCTATATGCATCGCAGTTCGCGGCGTATGCGGCGTCGGCGTGGCGGCAATCGATCGCAAGGCAACGCGGTGGATGCGGCAGCGCCAACAGCCGCCGGCGGGGCAGCTCCGGCTTTGGCTAGACCTGAACTCCGGGCTGAGTCCAAGCCCGAATCTAAAACGGAATCGCGCACAGAGAGTCGAACGGAAGCGCGTGAGGAACGGTCCACCAATCAACCCGACCGCGTACTGCCCTCTATTACGGACCTGTTGAAGCCGGGACAAGAGATCATCGTTCAGATTGCGAAAGAACCGCTGGGGCAAAAGGGCGCGCGGATCACGTCCCACGTGGCGCTGCCCGGCCGTTATGTGGTGTTCATGCCGAGTGTCAATCATCTGGGCGTGTCGCGCAAAGTGGCCAGCGAAGAAGAGCGGCATCGCCTGAAGCGCATTTTGCAGGCCCATCGGGTGGGCACGACGGGCGGATTTATCGTTCGTACCGCGGGCGAAGGCGTTTCCGAAGAAGAGATCGCTGCCGACATGAATTTTCTCTATACCCTCTGGCTGGACATTCGCCAGAAGGCCGAGAAGAAGCCCGCGCCGGCGCTGCTGCATTACGATCTCGACATTGTCCAGCGCATTCTGCGAGACCAGGTAACGGACGAGTTCAAAGCGATTTGGGTGGATAACGAAGAAATGTATGAAAGCGTTCTGCGCTTCATGCAGCGTTTCCAGCCGGCCTTGGTTAGCAGGGTGAAGATGTATACGCGTCCCGCCCCCATTTTCGACGCCTTCAACATTACCCAGGAGCTAGAGAAGGCACTCCGGCCGAAGGTATGGCTGAAATCGGGCGGCTATATCGTGATCAATCAGACGGAAGCTTTGGTTGCCATCGATATCAATACGGGCAAGTACGTCGGAAAATCGAATCGCCTGGAAGACACGATCGTGAAAACCAATGTGGAGGCGGTGAAGGAGATTGTGCGCCAGATCCGCCTGCGCGATCTGGGCGGCATTATCGTCGTGGACTTCATCGACATGGACGAGCGGAAGAATCGCCAGAAGGTGATGCAAGCGCTTGAAGAGGCCATGCGCGCGGATAAAGCTCCGTACAAGATTCTGCAGTTCAACGATTTCGGATTGGTTGCGATTACGCGAAAGCGCGTGAAGCAAAGTCTGGAGCGGACGCTGTGCTCTCCGTGCCCATATTGCGAAGGCGCGGGTTATGTAAAGAGCGTGCAGACCATCGTGACAGAGATCCTTGTGGAAGCGCAGAAGATCGCGCGCGCCATCGAGGGCAAGGACGTGGTGCTGCGCGTTCATCCGGACGTGGCGAAGGTGCTGAAAGCCAACAGCAATCAGTATCTGGAAGAGCTGGAAGAGGTCTTGAAGCGGCCGGTGCTGGTGACCGGCGACCCGAGTCTGCACCACGAAAAGTTCGATCTGGGGTAGCCGACTGGAATGTTAAACTGAAGGGCGGTTTACTCGCTGTAAGCCGCCTTTCTGAGTTCTTCTGGAACCCCGATTAGCTTCGAATCAGGAGAGATGGCCGAGTGGTTGAAGGCGCACGCTTGGAAAGCGTGTTTAGGGGAAACTCTAACGTGGGTTCGAATCCCACTCTCTCCGCCAGTTTAGAATCAATAACTTATCGGGATAGAC
>DATBEF010000184.1:0-48676 GCA_036269625.1 Bryobacteraceae bacterium
CGCCCCTTCGCTGTGCATCCTTTCCGAGCCGCGCGCGCAAGCAAGCGGTATTTGGTTATCACCAAACGATTAAGGAAGCGAAAACACATATAGCATCCCTCCCTTGGTCGTGTATTTACCCAGATCGGACATCGCGTTCAAAAATCCCAGAGCGCCTGTGCCATCCACCCCGTTCAATCCCCCGGACACAACGCCGCCCGACCAACCGCCTACGCCCGAGAGAACAGCGATGTATTGCTTGCCGTCCGGCCCCTTGTAACTTACCGGCTGGCCGATAATGCCCGAGCCGGTCTTGAATTGCCAAAGCAGATGACCGTTGTGGGCATCCACAGCTTTGAACCAGCCATCCATCGTGCCGTAGAAAACGACATCGCCCGCGGTTGCCAGTGCCCCGCTCCAGACCGGAAACATCTCATTGATGCTCCAGACCGTCTTGGCCTGAACCGGATCCCAAGCGGAGAAGATGCCGCGATTGCCGCCCGGCCCGGGATACATGCGCACGTTCATCCCTACAAAGGGCGTTCCGGCAATATAGTTTGCCTGCGTGCCTTGCGTCTCGTAACACAGGTTGTTATGCGGTATGTAAATGAGCCCCGTCTTCGGCGAGAATGCAGACGGCGTCCAATCTTTCACGCCGGGCGGTGCCGGACACGCATCGCGTATCGTGTTGAATCCGGTTTTCTTGTCGGGGTTCAGCTTGAGCTCGCCGGTTTTCAGATCGACTCCCTCACTCGTGTTCACATAACCGAAAGTCTGCGCCGAAAGAACTTCGCCGGTAGCGCGATCCATCACATACATGCGGCCGTTACGATCCGGATGGGCGAGAACCTTTCTCAACGTCCCCCCGATATTCAGGTCGAGCAGGATGTTCTCGTTGACACCGTCATAATCGTGAAGATCGTGGGGGTTCATTTGATAAGCCCAAATCGCCTCGCCCGTTTCAGGCCGCCGGGCAAAGAGCGTTGATGCCCATTTGTTATCGCCCGGCCGCTGCTCAGGGTTCCATGGACCGGGATTCGAGGTCCCGTAGTAGAAGAGGTCGAGATCTGGGTCATACGAGATCCAGCTCCAAGCCGTTGCGCCGCCGATCTTCCAGCTATCGCCCGGCCAACTCTTCATCCCCAGGTCCGTTCCGCGATCGCTCGCATAAAACGGTCTGAAGTTTGGACCGATCAGAACGTCTTTATCGGGACCCGCCCCGTACGCGCGCCACTTGATCTTGCCTGTATCGGCATCAAGGCCGGTGAGCCAACCACGAACGCCAAACTCCCCCCCGCTATTGCCGACCAAAACGACGCCTTTCACAACCAGTGGCGCCATCGTCATCGATTCACCTGTGTTGATATCTCCCAGCTTCGTCTTCCAGACTTGCTTTCCGGTCTGTGCGTCCACAGCGACAGTCTGCACGTCCAGGGTGTTGTAAATGATCTTGCCGTTCCAATATGCCGCCCCGCGGTTTACAACATCGCAGCAGGCCACACCCTGCGAAGCCGGCTCCGGGTCCGGCTGGTAAACCCATTTCATCGGCGCGCCCGGCTTGGTCAGATCCAGTGCATAAAGATAATTAGGATACGGCGTCACGACATACATCGTGTTATTCACGATTAGTGGAGCCGCTTCATGACCCCGCGTTAGTCCCGTGGAGAATGTCCAGGCTAACTTCAGACTGTGAATATTGCTGGTGGTTATCTGATCAAGCTTACTGAAGCGAGTACTGGCATAATCTTTAGCCGCCATTACCCACTGCCCATCATCGGGCTGATTTTGTATCTGCGCGAAAGCTGCCGATGCTAGCAAAACAACTGCTGTAAGTATCCTTGCCAATTCTAGCCGCCCATATTAATCCACGCGAAGGGCGCGGATTTTAATTAGAGTCATCCACTTCGTCGGCCAAATCCCTGCTCGCCTTTGACGCGACTTAGGCGAGAACTTGTCGCCGACTAAATAGAACGTTGAGCGGGTAAGAGTGTTTCAAGCCTACTTACAAAAGGAGTATTTCTACCAAAGTTTGCGGAACCTTTCCTAGGTGGCAATGTCTTGTGGATTATGGCCGGGTGAATTATGGCTGGGCTTTGGGCAAACTTAATCGGTGTAACCCTAGTCGCCTGGACTTTGCGCGAGATCTTCATCGATCTCTTTCAGCCATCGGGCGCCGGGGACTTAAGTTCACTTGTAGGTAGGCAGTTATTCCGGGTGGCGCGCCGCTTCCCCCTTATGATGCCCGTCGCCGGACCGCTTTCCATTGTTGTTGTCATATCCAGTTGGCCAATGCTCTTGGCGGTCGGCTTCGCTCTCATTTACTGGCCGTACTTTCCTCAGGCATTTGTGGGTTCTGCCGTAAATCCGCAAAGCACCCTTGGGAAGTTCTGGTCTGTTCTTTACTTTTCTCTCGCTTCGTTAACAACTCTGGCCGCGAGTGGCATCACTCCGCGGGGAAGCTGGATTTCAGTCGTGTCCGCATTGGAATCCCTCATAGGCACCTCGCTGATCACCGCAAGTGTCACCTGGATCGTGCTCATCTATCCCGCCCTTGGACGTATGCGAGCCCTTGCCAGACGCGCTTCGATCCTGTTAAAGGCGCAAGAGCAGACAAAAATCGATGTAGTGTCGGATGACGTCGAACACCTGCTGGGGGATCTGGCCAACGGCGTCATACGAACCCGCGTGGATTTTATTCATTTCCCTCTCATCTACTATTTCCATGCAGGCACGGATAAAGCGTCCCTGGCAAAATCACTGATACAGCTTCAGCGCTTTGCCGATTCGGCCGTGGCGGACGAAAGACCTGAACGCGTCCGGTTATCCGCCGCCGTGCTCAAGATCGCACTCGCTGAGATCGCGGAGCTATTGGCGAAGAAGTTCGTCCGGAAAGCCGATCCCAGGAACCCAGCAACTGTTTTTCATGCAATGGCGAAAGAACACCTGGAAGACAAATGACCGTCACCCCTTTGACCTGGCCCCGGATCCGTCTACGTCACCGCGACCCCGCTGGTATCGATTCGAACCCACCCCGCCGATTCGCCATCTCCGTCTCAATCCTACGTATCGCTTGCGCCAGTTCGGCGGGCGTATGAATCTTGAATATCTGCCCGTCCAGCTCTCGCGTGACATGCGCCACCGCGTCCGCCATCTCGGCGCCGCGCGTCCACGGCGGATAGTACTCTACATAAAAAAATGCAGGCGTCCCACGCTTCCGAGGCGCCAAAGGTGACATCAGTTTTTCGCGGATCCGCGTATTCGGCCCCAGAAAAACGACTCCGTCCGGCGGTTCGGCTCCGCCGATCTGTTCGTTCACCAGTTGCGCCAGCAGATCGGACCAACCGTCCGGGTGCGAAACCACCTTATACGAAACCTTGCCCAACTCCAATTCACGCAGCCGCTCTTCGAGCCGATACCACCCAAGCCGTCCAAAACGGTCGTCGCGAAAAACCTCCTGCTGTTGATCCAGATTGAAAGCGATCAATCGAACCGAGCTGCACGGCGCCTCCTTCAGCAGCGAATACAGCGAATCGAGCAATAGAATACGGTCCACCGAGTGTAGCTTGCGGGCATATTGAAAGATGGGTGTGGCATCCAGAAGTATGGTCATCCGCAGCCCCTGTCTTGGCGCTCGCAATCTGCCGTCCCATCGATTCACAAACAATGGTCCGGCCGTGTTCGCCTTGATTGTCAGCGCCGTCCCCTGTTCCGCGTGCGACCGCGCGGCCACGATCCGCCAATGCTTTTTCAGCACTCGATTGCTTTTATCAATTACGAAAAGTTCTACCGAGTAGCGGCCCTCCCCGACACCGAACCCTCCGCTGAAATCAATCTCCGTGCTCACGTGGCGTATATTAATCCGTGGCCGCAAATCATCAGGCATAGCCGGAATGTCGAAGCGGTCGGCCAGCGTTACCGGCTCTCCGTGATCCGGCGTCACCCGAACGTAAGTGAAAATCGTATTGGCTTCCCCGCCAAAAATGCGCACCGGGCAGGCAATGAAATAACCGGCCGCGAACCGGAAAGTGTAGTCCAGAAAGGTCTGTGATTGGTCCACATCGCAGGCCAGCCGCTCAGGCTTCTGAGCGCTGGTCAAGATGCGGTCCAGGCGATGCTGATCCTCGGCTGTGAGAGACGTCTGCGCTCTCGATAGCCCCAGGAACAGCAGAAGCAGCAAGCTTACCTTCACTAGCAAGAAGACCTACCGCTCGCGATTGTAACGTAGCGAAATCGGGCTGAATTTCGCGCGAAGAGGGCCTCTTCAATCCCCTGCGGCTGCCTCGCTGGCCGCAGACAGTCGCCCGCGACGCCGGGCCATACCTTCAAAGGCGAGGCGCACGTTTGCGGGCATCTTCGAGATAATCGCCGTCAGCACTCGATAGCGCCATCCGGGAATTACGAAGAGCTTGCGCCGTTGCAGGCCATCGAGCGACGCGTCTACAATTTCGTCCGCGGTCATCCAAAAACTTCGCGGCGCCAGGCGCCCTCTGCTCAGCCCCGCCGCATCGTGAAATTCCGAATAAGTGAAACCCGGACACAGCGCCTGCATCGTCACGTTCGATCGCAATCCGCGCAATTCCAGATACAGGCTTTCGGTGAACGCCGTCATCCAGCTTTTCGTCGCGCAATAACTGGCGCTCCCCGCGCTGCGCACAAATGCCGACACGGATGCCACGTTCACGATCCCGCCGAAATCGCGCGGCACCATATTGTTCAATGCCGCATGGGTCAGCCGCACCGTAGCCATGACATGCAGCTTATGCATCTGCTCCTGGCCCTCCAATGACGTCTGCCAGAAACGTCCCTTGGTCCCGAACCCCGCGTTGTTGATCAACAGCGCCAAACGGTCTTCGCTGCCAATGCGCTCGGCCACCCCCGCCAAGTCATATTCTTCTGTCAGGTCGGCCGGCAGCACCTCGACACTACACCCGTGTTCCGTCTCCAATTCCGCCGCCAATACCTCCAGCCGATCCTTTCGTCTCGCAACCAGCAGCAGGTCATGGCCCGGCGCCAGCTTACGGGCAAAAGCGGAGCCGATCCCGCTGGATGCGCCTGTGATGGCTACTACCGTTCTTTGCGCTAGCGTCATGCGCCGACCTCCTTGTGCACTCGGCTCCTCGGAGCCAGTCGAAACTTATCCATCTTATCCACTATTCCCGCCTTGTCCAACGCACCGCATCTGCTATCGTGACGGTTTCAAGGCCTAATGCATTTCTCACAATTGGAAATCCCCTGCGAGGAGGTCCTTCTCGACAACGGCCTCGCTCTGCTGATTCACGAAGATCATAAGACTCCCATCGTCGCGGTCAACATTTGGTACCACGTCGGCTCTAAGAATGAGAAGCCCGGCAAAACCGGATTTGCCCACCTCTTCGAACACCTCATGTTCGGCGGTAGCGAGCATTTGACCGGCAGTTATATCGAAGCCATGGAGCGCGCCGGCGCTACCGACCTGAACGGCACTACCAGCGAAGATCGCACCAACTACTTCGAAAATGTGCCATCCTCCGCCCTCGATTACGGCCTTTTTGCCGAGTCCGACCGCATGGGCTATTTCTACAACACCATCAGTCAGGAAGTGCTCGATCTGCAGCGCGGCGTGGTACAGAACGAAAAGCGTCAAGGCGATAATCAGCCTTACTCGATCGTCGAGGAACTGGTCGTCAAAGCGACTTACCCTGCCCTTCACCCCTATGCGCACACGGTAATCGGATCGATGGAGGATCTCGATTCGGCTTCGGTCGAGGATGTCCGCGATTGGTTTAAGACCTACTACACGCCTTCAAACGCCGTGGTCGTTATCGCGGGTGACGTTACGCCAAAAGAAGCAAGAGAGAAGGCGTTGCGCTACTTCGGCGACATCCCGCCGGGCCCTCCGGTTTCGCATTATCAAAGTTGGCCGTCGAAAATGTCGGGCGAACGCCGCGAACGAGTCGAAGATCGCGTCCCGCAAGGCCGCGTTTATAAGGTCTGGAACGTGCCCGGTTATGGAACCAAGGCCGCGGATCACTTGCGCTTTGCGGCGAGCGTCCTCACTTCCGGCAAAAATTCCCGGCTGTATAAGCGCCTGGTCTACGACGACCAGATCGCCACCTCCGTATCGGCTTATCTGGATGAACGCGAGATCGGTAGCCAATTTGTCGTAGTCGCGAATGCCCGCCCAGGCGGCGAACTGGCGCCCGTCGAGAAAGCCATGGATGAAGAATTGTCGCGCTTTCTCGCCGAGGGCCCTACACCCCGTGAACTCGAGCGCATTCGCACCCAAGCCTATGCCGGTTTCGTGCGCGGCATTGAACGAATCGGCGGCTTCGGCGGTAAATCGGACATTCTCGCCACCAATCAAACCTATCTACGTTCACCGCACGCCTATAAGGAGCGCCTCGCCCGCATGGAAGAGGCCACGCCTGAATCGCTGCGCCAGACGGCCGTTGAATGGATTTCCGATGGCGTCTTCGTGCTTGAAGTCGAACCCTTCCAGGCCGAAAAACCCACCACGACCAATGGACAACGCGACCAACTCCCCGAAATCGGCCCCGCTCATGACCTGAGATTGCCCCACGTTCACGAGGCCACGCTCGCCAACGGCTTACGCATCCTGGTCGCCGAACGGCATGAGGTTCCGGTTGTCAATTTCTGGCTGGAGGTTGATTGCGGTTATGCGGCCGATCAGTTTGCTGTCCCCGGAACAGCACGCCTCGCCGCCGCGCTGCTCACCGGCGGAACGAAGCGGCGCACCGCGCTCGAAATCAGTGATGAGTTGCAGGGTCTTGGCGCACAGCTCAGCGCCGGGTCGAATCTCGATATCACTACCGTGTTCCTATCGGCATTGAAAGGCAAATTAGACGAAAGCCTCGACCTGTTCACCGACGTCATTTTGAACCCGTCGTTCCCGCAATCCGATTTCGAACGCCAACAGAAACTGCAACTCGCGGCCATCGCCAATGAGAAGGTTACCCCGTTGCAAATGGCGTTACGCGCTCTTCCGCCCTTGCTATTTGGCCCGAAGCACGCCTATGGCCAGCCCCTCACCGGCTCAGGCACGGAAGAAAGCGTGCTCAGCATCTCGCGCGACAATCTCGCCGAATTCCACGCGACGTGGTTCAAGCCGGGGAACGCAACCTTAATTGCGGTGGGCGATACTACGCTGAACGAAATCAAGCCTAAGCTAGAGAAATTTTTTGGCGCCTGGAAGCCTGGCTCCGTTCCCGCGAAAAACATTAGCCCTGTCGAGCGCCCTTCCAAGAGCGTCGTCTTCCTCATCGATAAGCCCGGCGCGCAACATGCGGTCGTGATTGCCGGAACCATTGCACCGGCGGCTCATGCCGATACCGAAGTGGCGCTTGAGACCATGAACAATGTGTTTGGCGGCACCTTCGGCGCGCGACTCAATATGAACCTGCGGGAAGACAAGCATTGGTCCTACGGCGCCGCATCTCTAATGTACGGCGCTCGCGCACAACGCCCGTTCCTCGCTTATGCGTCTGTCCAGGCCGACAAGACCGCTGATTCCATCACCGAGATCCTTAAGGAGTTGCATGGCATGACAGGAGCCGAACCCGTCAGCGAAGAAGAATTGGAAAAGGTGAAGCAACAGCAGATTCTGGAACTCCCCGGCTCGCATGAAACCATGAACGCGATTGGTGGAACTCTAGGCGACCTGCTGCAATATGGGCTGCCGCTTGATTATTACGACACCTATGTCAGCCGTGTTTCCGCATTAACGGCCGAGGATTTGGATGCCCAGGCCCGTTCGTTACTGAATCCGGCGAATATGATCTGGATGGTCGTCGCCGATCGCGAGCAGGTGGAGCAGTCGTTGCATGCACTCGGCGTAGGCGACATCGAAGTCCTGACAGCCTCATAGTTCTCGGCCAAATCTGCACACGGTGCTATCCTGCTGCAAAAGCAAATGCCGCGTAAACTGATTTGGCTTCTCTTTCTGCTTTCGGCGGTTCTGACGGCCCAAGCCGCCGCAGCGGAACCTCTCGTGGGAACCTGGACGTTATCAAGCCAAACGGTCAACGGCCGTAAAGTCGATAGCGACCAGTTGACGCTTCGAGTCTATCCAGTTGGCGATGCACTAGAGTTTGCTTTCTCTGTTCCGGTCAACGGCGTCCACCTTGTCAGTCTCAAATTCACGTCTGTTCACCTGGATGGCAAGGGAGGTTCAGTGGAGGATGTTCGAGGTACGAAGATCGGAACAGTCCAGGTAACCAAAGTTTCGGCCCTGGAGTACAAAGCCGTGATGGAAGGCGCCAACCGACCCAAAGCAGTAACGAAGATGACGATCTCGACCGACGGAAAAACGCTCACGTCTGAATCCGACAAGTCAACGATACAAGTGTTCACCCGCCGATAGCCGCCATCGACGCGCTCGCAAAGCCAATGGGAGTGACACTCGAAGCGCTCAAATCTCACGCGCTCGCATCCTCTCTATTCAAACCCACAACGCTTCGAAGAGCGATTGAACGGCTCGGCTTCGTCCAGGCCGATCCCATCCGTTCACCAGCCCGAGCTCAGGACCTGATTCTCCGCCATCGCGTCAAAGACTACGCCGCCGGAGATCTCGAAGCCCAATACGCGAAGCTCGCATTGGAAGAGGACTATCTCTACGCCTATGGCTTTATGCCCGAAGCAACCTGGCGACTGCTGCACCCGCGCGTCTCAACCGGCTTGAGCTCGTCCGAGCAGCAAGTGCTCGAGCTCGTCTCGGCCCAAAAGCATCTTCATCCGCGCGAGCTAGAGGAGCACCTTGGCCGGGCACGAGAACAAAACGCCTGGGGCGGTTACTCGAAGGCTACAACGCGCATCCTGCAGGCCTTACATTACCGCGGCATGATCAGGGTCTCAAGCCGCGAGAATGGCGTTCGCGTTTACCAAACCACCAAAATTCAACACCACCAGATCGAACCGGAGGAGCGCTTGCGAAAGCTTGTGCTGCTCATCGCAGCGATTCTCGCGCCCTTGCCCGAACGCAGTTTACGAGCCACACTGCGGCTTCTTGCTCATGCCGCTCCTAACCCAACTTTCGCACTTAGGAGGTCCTCATCACGGACTAACCTGGAAGGACCTACATCGGCAGTCAAAGCTCTGATTGCCTCAGGGGATCTGACGAGCGCGGAAGTAGACGGGCATCGTTATGTTTGGCCAGCCGGCAACTTGATTCGGAAATCGCCACCGGAGATGGTGCGTTTCCTGGCGCCCTTCGACCCGTTAGTCTGGGACCGCCGCCGGTTCGAGCACTTCTGGGGATGGGCTTATCGTTTTGAGGCCTACACGCCCCCACTTAAGCGCAAGCTCGGCTACTACGCCATGCCTTTGCTGTGGAGGGATGAAGTCGTCGGTTGGGTGAATATCTCCCGCAATCGAGCGAAACTGAACGTGAAAGCTGGCTATGTTGGGACGGCGCCTAAAGGCGACCTATTCAGGAACGCCTTCGATGCTGAGGTCCAGCGCTTTGCTTCCTTCTTGCAACCAAAACGTTAACCTACTGCTGCGGTCCCCACTTGATCTCGAAATCGCCCTCCTCATCCACTAACGTGTAATCCGACGGAGGCTGAAACAGATCGGCCGGTGGCTCCTCCCGGCTGATGTTCGTGAGCCTAAGCGCACTCTCGCCCCTCCTCGGATCTGTCGACTTGGTCAGGACGATCACCTTCAATTCCGTGGACATCCAAGTTTCGTTCACCGTCGAAAACGGTCGGTCGTTTCCCTGCGACCCAGTCGGCCATGTCATGGTCTGCCTGGTTCCCGTAGCCACCACTCCTTCAATCGTTTCGGGTCCGAGGTTCTCAGTGGTAGTCTGCAGCCGATTGGGATCCTGCGCAGGCGCCGGTCGAGCAACTTGGCTTAGAACGCCGCCGACCGCACCACCCGCCGTTGCCATGGGTGCCGGACCCCCGGGCGAAAAAGCGACTACTCTGCCACTAGACCTGCTGGCAATTTCCGACCGGCTCGGTAATTTCTGCCGGTGGGCCACCTTGTTAAGAGGGTCAAGCGTGTACTTGACCTGGGCGACCGGGTCACTGATCTCAACCATCACGGGTGCGTCGGAAACGTGTCCCGCCGGCATTCCACCGTAGAGCGGCCGGTCAGTGCGAGTCCTCCCGAGCGAGTCCCGGTAAACCTTCGTCGGAGCCGACGTCGTGGAGATATTTGTTCCATCCGCGAGAGTTTGAGTGTGTTCGCTCTCCTCCTCCGCCGAATACGGAGCTCCAATTACCTGGTAAATTCCAAACGCCGGCGCCGCGTAATGCACGCTACCGGTGAACCCGTTTACTCCGTTCTTGGCGGAAATCCTGTCCTGCCCAAATGCGCTCATAGCGCAAACCATCGCGATCAAGGCATATCGCATACGAACTCCGATCTGGTAAGAGTTTATAACGAAAATAGAGCCCGTTCGAAGCGGAACGGGGCCTTCAAAAGATAGAATGCGGATGGACTCCACGTGTACCTGAATCGCAGATCGCTTCTTGCCGGGTCGGTCAGAGCCGCTGCTCTTGCATTCGCATCGCGCGGCTTCGGCATTCCAGCAGATCCTTCCGGCGGCACGCAATCGGTACATATCAACGTTCAAACCGGCCGCACTCTCGGGACGATCCCCGCGGACTTCGTCGGACTCGGGTATGAGATCTCTTCCGTTTCCCAACTCGGTCTGCTCACCGCGCAAAATCAAATTTACGTTCAAATGGTGCGCAGCCTCTCGCCTTCGGGCGTCATCCGCATGGGCGGCAACACCTCCGACTACTCATCCTTCAACTCCGAAGGCCAAGCTGTCTCTGCTCCCAAGGCGACAGTTGTGAACGCCGATGCCATCCGGCAACTCGGCACCTTCCTGGCCGCAACCCGCTGGAAGCTTATCTGGGGCTTGAATCTGGGCAGCGGTAATGAGCAACAGGCAGTCGAAGAGGCTCAGGCCGTGGCTGCTGCCGCGGGCCATAACCTCCTTGCCTTTGAAATCGGAAATGAGCCAGACCTCTTCGGCCGCAAAGCAGGGCACCGGCCAACCGGATACGGCTATGACGATTATTTAGCCGAATACCGCAGGTACAAGGCCGCCATTCGCGCGAAGTTGCCGAACGCGCCCTTCGCCGGACCGGACGCCGCGAGCGCGACCAATTGGGTTACGCGCTTTGCCGCCGATGAACAAAACGACCTGAAGCTTTTGACCCATCACTATTACCGCGAGTGCGCCAGCCCAACCAGCACTCTAGACAAACTGCTGCGTCCGGACCCGAAACTCGCGCCCGAGTTGGAGACACTACGCGCGGCGTCTAACACCTCCCATTTGCCCTATCGATTCTGCGAGACAAATTCGTTCTGCGGCGGCGGCAAGCCCGGAGTAAGTGACACTTTCGGCGCTACCCTATGGGTTCTCGACTTCATGTTTACTCTCGCGAGTGCTGGCTGCGCCGGCGTGAACATCGAGACCGGCGTAAACCAGCTCGGATTTATCAGCTCATATTCTCCAATTGGTGATGACGAACACGGCACCTACTCGGCCATGCCTGATTATTACGGCATGCTGGCCTTCTCCCAAGCCAGCCGTGGCCGGCAAGTCGCGCTGGATTGCGAAGCCGCGAGCGAAAACCTCACAGCCTATGCGGTGATCAACGACCACAAGCAGTTGTTCGTCACCATCATCAACAAAGAGCCGTCCCGAGATGCCGACGTAAGCATCACCGCGCCGGAACATTTCGCCACCCCCAAAGCCCTGCGCCTCACCGCGCCGTCACTCGATAGCAAAGACGGCGTCACGTTGGGAGGCTCGTCCGTCAACCCCAACGGCAAATGGACGGCCACGCGCCTAGAACCGCTCCCCGTGAAGAGCGGCCAAAGCGGCGTTCACGTGCCCGCCGCAAGCGCTGCGATCCTGATTTTCCGGTAATCCAATATGACTACTTCTTTCCTGGCCTCCATATGTCTCTCGCTCGCATCCTTGGCTGCCCTCGCGCAGCAAGAAACGCCCCCTGCCGCCGCTCCGGAACCTCGCATCACACTCGATGTGGTCGCAAACGATAAATCCGGGAAAGCCGTACCTGGTCTGCAGCAGCAGGACTTCACAATCCTCGACAACAAACAACCCCAGAAGATTCTCTCCTTCGAAGCAGTAGGCGCCGCGAACGGCTCCGGCGTGCCGCTGGAGATCATCCTCATCGTTGATGCAGTCAACACTACTTTCCGCAGCGTGGCCTATGAACGTGGCCAGTTGGAGCAATTTCTCCGGCGGGATGGCGGGAGGCTTGCTTGGCCGGTATCAATCGGTTTCTTCACCGATTCGGGACTACAACTACCGGGGACCGCCGAGCGCGACGGCAACGCTCTGGTTTCCTATTTGGACCAGCATGAAACCGGCCTGCGCAATGTCACTAGATCCCAAGGATTCTACGGAGCGGCTGATCGCACGCAATTATCTATCAAGGCCCTCACCCAACTCGCTCAATATGAACAGCCCAAGCCCGGCCGCAAAATCGTCGTCTGGATCAGTCCCGGCTGGCCCTTGCTGACCGGCCCGGCAGTGCAGTTGACCTCAAAGACCGAGCAGGAAATCTTCGATACAATCGTCGGCCTCTCTACTGAGTTGCGGCAATCTCGTATCACGCTCTACAGCGTCGACCCCCTTGGCACGTCCGACGCCGGCAGTTTTCGCACTTTTTACTATGCTGAATTCCTAAAAGGCGTAACCTTGCCTAAGCACGCTGTGTTTGGCGACTTGGGCCTCCAGGTCTTTGCTATTCACAGCGGCGGCCGCGTCCTCAATTCGAGCAACGACGTCTCGAGCGAAATCGAAACCTGCATCCGTGACGCAAGCGCCTATGACGCAAGCGCCTATTATGTCCTCTCCTTCGACGCCAATCCGGCTGATGGTCCCAACGAGTATCACGCAATTGACGTCAAAATAGGTCAGCCCCAGCTCAAGGCCCAAACGCAGACCGGGTATTACGCTCAGCCAACAATCGCTAATCGCCGGTGAAGGACTTCAGCTCGGTTCCGTTAGACGAACTCAGCTTCAAGATCCACAGATACGTCGCGCCACTCTTCGCCCGATAGCCCGTAACAGTCACCACATTGCCGGGCTCCAGCGAAGTCGCGGTCCATCCTTTCAGATGTGCCGGACTGGTCATCTCGCCCTGCCACTTCTGAACCTGCCCTTTGGCATCCTTCACTTCGAATTCCACCACGCAATGCGGGTTGACGAAGTGAAATTCCGTGACAGTCCCTTTAAGATTGATCTTCGTCGTCTGGTCGAATGCCGCCAATCCATGGTGTCCGATCGCCAAAGCGGCTGTCGCCAGAAAGGCCAACAATGTATTATTCAGATTTCTCATCGTGTGTCGCTCCCATCCTCTATCCACCGGTCCAGCTCTCGAATATACTTTCGTCCGTTGAACGTATACGTTGGAATGGTCACGACTAGGTACCCCTTGCCAACCAGCGGGTTGCCGTCTTTATTTTTATTGTTCTTAGCCGTCGCGACAACCCAAACGTCATAGTTGACGTTGGGGTTCTCGCTAGCAGGTGTGAAGAAGCCCGCCGGGCTCACCTTTCCCACCAGTTCCCGCTTGCTGCTATCGACTTCATAAAAAACTTCAATCGACCAGTTCACGTCCACTGGCCCCAAATCCACATCGTCTGCCGTATGCAATTTTCCATCGGCCCCTCGTTGATATCCGATCGCCTCGTACTGCTGAAAGCCCCTCGGGTACGCTTGGTCGCCAAAAGCGGCCATCGACGAATCGGGCGTTACTTTCACATAATCAACTCGGTCATAGAGCGCAACAGCGCTTTGGAGCGTCGCCGTTCGCAACGCCACATCGCGTCTGCCGGGCGTTGCATCGGCGGCAACGTCCACTTCCGCAACTATCTCGCGAGGCGTGGAGGAAATAATGCGGCGCACACTAACGCCAGGCCCGGCAACCAGATCGGTCGGCGTCGCCTCTGCCGGAAAATGGTCTCCAATCAGCCGAATACGATTGGCCTGTGAACCTGTCTTCAAAGCCGGCGGATCGACCACCAGCAGCGCCGGACCAGACGAGGCACGCTGCATCTTCACATCGAATCCGAATTCCTGATACTGCCCCCAAAACCAACGTCCCTCAGCCTGTGATCCATCCGGGGAAATCCACATCGTTTCGCGCGCTTCGCTTGCAAGATCCTCGGGAGAGGCACTGGCCGAACCACTGCCCTGCGATCGGCCCCGCCACGCGTAGCCCGCATACACCACGACGTGCCCGGTGCGAAACACGGTAGCGCCATCGTTGACGGACTTCAGAACCACACGCGTAAAGAACTCGCCGTCATTGCTGCCCGGCTGCACGTTCATCTCCCCATAGAACTTCCCGCGGCCGACTACATGAGCCGTCACGAGCCAGCGGCCAGTCAGTTCCGCCTTTTTTGTCTTCGCATTCCAAGCGGCCCATTCAGGCGAGTGCAGCGGAGCGGCCTTTTGAAGAAAAGCCACGGCCTCCTCGTTTGGCTTTAGCCTGTATCGCGACTCATGTTCGGCAACAACCTGCTTCCACTCCCCCTCCGAACGCCTCCACGAAAGTGCACGGGCAAGCGAATGACACTTCGTACATGTATCCAGCACACCATCGCTCGCCATACCGGCTTCGTCGTGAATCCGGCGCTCGGCGTAATACATCAGCGGCTTGGTCTCCTCAGGCGCAAGCCCGTGCGTGCCGCTGAGATAATTTACGATGGCCCGAGCCTCTGGCGGAGTTAATGTGACTCTACTCGCCCGAATCATTCTCTTCAGTGCGTCTTCCCAGCCTTCTGGCGTGGACCGCGCCCACGAAATACGCGGCATATTTCCGTGCTCGTCCGCGGCGTGGCACGTTCCGCATTTCGCCAGCACCAGTTGATCGGTAACCGGAATGCCCTCATTCATCTGGCTCAGTGCGAACGAAGGCAGTGCCAAAATTATTGCCCAGATCAATTGAAATCGAGTTATCGCCGCCTGCATTGACCCATTAGTCTGACCCATGTCCCGCGCGAATGCAAGCAAAAGCGCCTCTTCACTTTCACGTCGCAGCTTGCTATTCTGACGGGACCATCTCTTTCCGACGGCATCTTGAGGCGACGTGCTGCAGCATTTTTGCCAATGGCTCTTCAGTTCCGGCCTTGGGACCACAATCAGGGGATCCGTGTGGATCTTCCCAATCATCGAGACAATTCATGTGCTCGGTATCACGCTGCTCGTAGGTACCGTGGCCATCCTGGACTTGCGTCTGCTTGGATTTGTTTTTAAGGGCGAAGGCGTTTCTCAAATTGCCAGACAGATTCTGCCGTTAACTTGGGCAGGCTTTGCCGTAATGTTTGTAAGCGGTTTTCTACTGTTTGCGTCGGAAGCGGCCGATTCCTATGTAAACCCAGCCTTTCGCGTTAAGCTGATCCTGCTGATGCTCGTAGGTTTGAATCCGCTGATTTTTCATCTAACCATTTATCGCGACGTGAGCGCCTGGGACAATCGGGTGATCACGCCATTTCGGGCAAGGCTAGCTGGCATATTGTCGCTCACCTTGTGGGGCGCAATCGTCTGCGCCGGCCGCGCCATTGCCTATTTCCAGAAGTAGCGACTGATGATTCTTCACTTATTCGAATGGCTGGGTCGAACGCCGGTCGGCGTCTTCATGCAGCAATCCACTTACGCTTTCGCCGTGGTGGAGATGGTTCACTTGCTCTCTCTCGCGATCTTGGGCGGAGCCATCTTGATCGTCGATTTACGAGTGCTGGGGCTCGGTTTAAAAATTCAATCAGTCGCGCGTCTGGCACGCGAACTGCGGCCATGCTTGATAACAAGCCTATTGGTGAGCATAGTCAGCGGAGTGCTCTTGCTATCGGAAGAACCGATGAAATGCTACTACAACCCGGCCTTCCGTCTGAAGATGCTATTTCTCGCCTTGGCCATTCTGTTTTACTTCGGAATTCAGCAACGCCTCTTTCAATCCGAACCACAAGCCCGGGCATTCCTCGCCAAATCTGCCGGATTTGTTTCTCTGCTACTCTGGCTTGCCGTCGGTTTGGCCGGCCGAGCCATCGGCATTATCTAAGGCAATGCTTCTCAATCGCTCAATGGAAGCCGCACCGTTTGATGAGTCCGCGCCGACTGGCGCGCCGCGTCAAGGATCTCACTCACGATCACGTTCGTCTCAAGCGATGAAAGACTCCCGTCTTCTTGAATCTCGCCGTGAATGACAGCCGCGAGGTAGTGAAGAGGATCATCATAGGGCGCGGCCAATGCACCGACTGCCTTCGTTTGCCCCTCCGCTTCTCCCGGCCGGCGCACTTCTATGTGATCGCTCTTCAGCGTCTTCACATATCCCGTCCGGCCGTACACATCCATGTTCTTTATATCGAAGGGCCAGTTCCACGAGCCCTGAAGGATCGCAATCGCCGTCTTGTACGTCAGCAGCACGTCCGCTTCATCATCCACGTTCGGATAAATATCGGGCTGCAACTGCTCCGTAACGGCCGTGACGGATTCGGGGGCCTGCCCATGCATCAGCCACGTCATCAAGTCCGCGCCGTAGCATCCGAAATCATAAAGCGCCCCTGCCCCGTTCAACTTTGGATCGGTCAGTATATGGAAGAACTCGGGCGAGACATGAATCAACTTGGGACCCTTATGTCCATCGCGAACGACGACTTTCCGGACCTCGCCTATGCCATCCGGCGTAGAAACCAAATCATGCGCAGCGCTGTTGCTCGCATACCAGGTGGTCTCATAATCGACCAGGACGTGTACATGATTCGTCTTCGCTGCATTCGCAATCGTGAGCGCGTCTTTATAGCTCACCGCCATCGGCTTCTCCATCATCACGTGAACACCATGGCGGGCACACTCCAGAACCGCCGCAGTATGTCCATAGGTCGACGTAAACACCAGCGCGGCATCCGGATGAACCTTCGCGATCATTGTGCCGATATCCGCGAAGTAAAGGCTTGGGGCCAAATGCATTCGCTGCGAGTAAGAATCAAATAACTCCCGGCGCGGCTCAACTATGCCGACAATTTCAACATCAGAACGGTGCAGCGCCCCTCCCGCCGGAGCCAAAGCCCCGCCATTCAGAAACCCACCAAAATGCCCGTGTTCCAGACCAATAATCGCCACACGAAGGGGCGCCCCAAACAACACCGAAGCCGAAAGAATCGTCGCAATAATAAGCTTCATGATTTGCATCATCTGAATGCACGCAGCTTATCAGAATGGCGAAAATGCGGCATCAATTGGAATGGCCTTTACGCGCTTTCCATTCCTCAACATCCCCGCCCGCTATATTGTTAATAAAGGCCTTCGCCGCTTTCCGCACTATCCTAAACTGCGCCGCAAAGCGTCAATCGTCTCTAAACCCCGTTTATCTGAAGGAGCCGCCATCCCCGAACGAGCCTATAACCACCAGGAAATCGAGCAGAAGTGGACCACGCTGTGGGCCAACGACCCCGCCCTCTACGTAGCGGACGCGCCCGAGAAGCCTAAATACTACGTGCTCGAAATGTTGCCCTATCCCAGCGGCAAACTCCACATGGGACACGTGCGCAACTACTCTATCGGAGACGCGCTCGCCCGCTATATGTGGATGCGCGGCTACGACGTGCTCCATCCCATGGGCTGGGACGCCTTTGGTTTGCCCGCCGAAAACGCCGCCCTGAAGCATGGTCGGCATCCCCGTGACTGGACACTCAGCAACATCGCCCAGATGAAGGCGCAGATGTACCGCCTCGGCTTCTCCATCGATTGGAGCCGCGAAGTCGCCACCTGCGAGCCACAATATTACCGCTGGAACCAGTGGTTCTTCCTCAAAATGTTCGAACGCGGCCTTGCTTATCGCAAGGAGGCCCTGCTCAACTGGTGTCCCGAATGCGGCACCGTGCTCGCCAACGAACAAGTCGTCAATGGCTGCTGCTGGCGTCACGAAACGACGCCGGTTGAACAGCGCGCCATGCGTCAGTGGTTCCTCAAGACCACCGCCTATGCGCGAGAGCTGCTCGACGATATGAAGGAACTCGATGGATGGCCGGAGCGCGTCCTCACCATGCAGCGCAATTGGGTGGGGCGCTCGGAAGGCGCTGAGGTCGATTTCGCTCTGGAAAACTCGCCTGAAAAGATCCGCATCTTCACGACCCGCATCGACACAATCTACGGCGCAACTTGTCTCATCCTCGCGCCCGAGCATCCGCTCGTCATCACGCTCCTGCGTGGCGAAGACGATCAACTCAAGGTCAAGGAGATGATCGATACGACCGCGCGCCAGGACCCCGGCAATTTTGAAAAGCTTGGCCTCTTCACCGGCGCTTACGCCATTCATCCGTTCAACGGCGTCAGGGTTCCCATCTGGATCGGCAACTTCGTTCTAATGGGCTATGGCACCGGCGCGATCATGGCCGTGCCCGCGCACGACCAGCGCGACTTCGAATTCTGTAGCGCCTACGGCATCCCCATCGCTCCCGTGATCCGCCCTGTCGATGGCCCTCTACCCGTCACCGAAAATATGAATGAGGCTCTCTCGATCGACGGCATCGTCGAAAACTCGGGAGAATGGTCCGGCCTGCCCAGCGAAGAAGCGCGCACCAAAATGTCCGCTTATGCCGCCGCGCATGGCTTCGGCGCCGAATCCATCACCTATCGCCTCAAGGATTGGGGCATCTCGCGCCAGCGCTACTGGGGCACGCCTATCCCCATCATCCATTGCCCGAAATGCGGCATGGTTCCCGTTCCGGAATCGGATTTGCCCGTCATATTGCCGCTTGATGTCGAGATCACCGGCAAGGGCCGCTCACCGCTCGAATCCGTGCCCTCGTTTATTGATGTGCCCTGTCCCAAGTGCGGCGAACCGGCCCGCCGCGAAAGCGACACCATGGACACGTTTGTCGATTCGTCCTGGTACTTCTATCGATACTGCGATCCGCATAACGATCACGCCCCTTTCGATTCCTCGACCATAGCCAAGTGGTTCCCCATCGACCAATACATCGGTGGCATCACCCACGCCATTCTCCACCTCATCTACTCGCGTTTCTGGACCAAAGTCATGCGCGACCTGGGTCTCATCCGCAATGCCGAGCCCGCCAAAAATCTCTTCACCCAAGGCATGGTGCTAAAGGACGGCTCCGCTATGTCGAAGTCCAAGGGCAACATCGTCGACCCTGACGACATGACCCGTAAGTACGGCGCCGACACATGCCGTCTCTATACGCTATTTGCCGCGCCACCCGAGCGTGACATGGATTGGAACGAGTCGAGCGTCGAAGGCCAGTATCGCTTCCTTGCCCGTGTCTACCGTTTCGTGACGCGCCTCGCCGACCGGGCATCGGCAACTGCTGCCCAGCCCAACCAGTCCGACCGTCAGGCGCTCCGTAAGCTGCATCAGACCATCGCCAAGATCACCGGCGATTTCGATAGCCGCTGGCACTTCAATACATCGATCGCTTCGCTGATGGAACTGGTCAATGAGCTTTACTCGCTCGAAGCCAGTCTTTCACCTGCGCCTGTAGCCGAGATCTGCCGCACTTTGACCCTGCTGCTCGGCCCCTTCGCGCCCTATACGGCCCAGGACTTATGGGAGATTCTGGGCCATACCGGCCCCGTATTCCGCCAGCCATGGCCCATTTCCAATCCGGAACTCGCCAAAGAGGACCTGATCGAAATTCCTGTTCAGGTCAACGGCAAGCTCCGCGCGCATCTGCACGTGCTTCTCGCAACGCCAAAAGCCGAACTCGAACGGCTTGCACTGGCTCACGAAAAAATTAAGACTTTCACCGACGGCAAAACGATCGTGAAAGTGATTGTAGTGCCCGACAAGCTCGTCAATATCGTCGTTCGTTAAAGCGCAAAAGGCGCTAAAAGCTGACCGCTTATCGCTGACCGCTACTCATACCTCAGCGCACTCACTGGATCGATCCGCAACGCGCGAGCTGTCGGCCTCCAACACGAAACCGTTGCCGCCAGCAACAGCGCCACGAAAACCGCCAATAACAACACCGGATCTTTCGGCGAAGCTCCGTAGACCACGCTGCTCAGCGCTTGTCCTGCCGCCAACGCTAGCGAAATGCCAATCACGATTCCGATGATCACCAGCGCCATCATCTTCGCCAAAACAAAACGCAGGACTTCGAATCCAGTTGCTCCGATCGCTACTCGAATACCGATCTCTCTGGTTCGCCGCGAGACCGCATACGCGACGAGCCCGTGAATACCCGTTACGGCCAGCACTATAGCCAGCAGACCGAACGCACTTAACGCGACCGCCGCTGCATGCATAGGAAATAACGCAAATCCCAGCATCGTATTCAGGCTGCCTGCGCCATACACCGGCAAACGGCTGTCCATCGTGCCGATTAGTCTTCGTACGTCGGTGACAATCTCCGATGATAGCCGGTGCGACCGGACCACCAGTGTCGTCGTTGAATTGTACTGCTGATAAATCGGCCAGAAAACTACCGGCGTGGGAGACTCCGTAAGGCTCGTATACTTGCCATCTTGAACCAGCCCGATTACCTGAACCCGCGGACCGCCACCAGGCCCCCAACGGAACGTCTTGCCCACAGGGTTGTCGGTATGCAAGATAATCTTGCCGAATGCCTGATTCACAACAGCAACCAGTGGCGTGCCTTCTGTATCGTGCTCGTCGAAGTCTCGGCCGTTCAGAAGAGAAACGCCAAACGTCGACAGAAACCCGGGCGAGATCTGGTAGAAATTTGCATGCTTCGCGTTGCGCCCCCTTTGACGCGTTTCACCCTCCGCCTGCACGCCTGTGGTGGATTGATCCATGCTCAGCGGCACGGAGTTTGCATACGCTGCTGACACAACCCCTGGCAGTTCCTGCACCTTCTCCAGAATCGCGCGTTGGAACGCTTGCCCTTGAGCCTTGTCGTACGCAGGAAGCCCTACATCGAATGCAATCGTGGTGACATCTTCCGGATTGAACCCTAGCGGCATGTTCAGCACGTTCTTTAGCCCCTGAATCGAAAGAAGCGAGCCGAACACTAAAACAAAGCAGAGCGCGATCTCAGCCGCCACCAGCAGATCCCGGAAACTGACCCGCAGTCGTGACTTCAAAACAGCCCTGCCGGCGCCTCCTTTCAACACGCTATTCAAGTCTGTTTTCGAAAGGCTCACCGCGGGTCCTAAGCCAAATAAGATGCCGGTCGCAAGCGATGCCAGCCCTGCAAAGAGGAACACGCGCCAGTCCGGGCTAACATCAACTCGCACCGGAAAGTCGACCGGTGCGTGCCATTTGCTAAGCAACCCGCAAAGCGCCGCCGCGATTGCCAAGCCCATTAGACCTCCCAATACCGAAAGCAATGACGATTCCGTCAATACCTGTCGCATGATCCGCCCGCTTCCCGCGCCAATGGACGATCGAATCGCCATCTCGTGCTGCCGGTCCGAGGATCGCGCCAGGAGTAGACCCGCCAGGTTAAGGCAAGCGGTCAACAAGACTACAGTGACCAGAAGCAGCAGTCCTCCCACAAACACCCGAACCGGCGCCCTCCCTGCGCTCCCTGCCAGTCCAACTTGCGACAGCTTGATCCTTAGCCCCTGGTCCGATTCCGGAAATCGATGCGCCAGATCATTCGCCACTCGATTCAGATCCGCTTCGCCTTGCGCCGCGGTAACTCCTGGCTTAAGACGCCCCAAGATCGTCGTGTCCCACGTATACTTGTTGTCGAGCCACGCATTGCCCGCCTCAATCTGCGGTTGCATCATCATCGGAACCCAAACCTCCGGCCAGTAAAACAGCTCGGTCCCGTGGAACCCTTCCGGGGCAACGCCGAGCACGTCATAAGTCAGTCCGTTAATGCGTACTCGCTTGCCAACTATGCCCGCGTCCGACGCAAACCGCGCCTTCCACGTGTTGTAGCTCAGCACGGCGTAAGGACTCGCCCCAACCTTTCGATCATCTTCCGGATGAAAAAATCTTCCCAGCGCCGGCTTCACCCCAAGCAGGTCAAAATAGTTGCCCGTCGCCAGGTATCCCCAAATCCTTTGCGGATCGCCCTTGGTTTCAAGGTTCATCGGCGACATCCGGTAACCGGCGAGCCCGTTGAATCGTGAAGTGTTGTCGCGAAATTCCCGGTAGTTCGGGAACGAATGCGTGATCCCGCTCTGTGTCTCAACGAATACGACCTGGTCTGGGTTCGCAATTGGCAATGGCCGAAGCAGTAACGACTCGAATACGCTGAACACCACCGTATTCATGCCGATTCCTAATGCGAGCGACACGATTGCGGCAATCGCGAATCCAGGGTTCTTTCTGATGCCGCGCAGCGCGTAACGAAGATCGCGGCCTACTTCATCCAGTAGATGAACCCGATGAGCTTCACGGCATTCTTCGCGATACCGCTCCGTTCCCCCGAATTCCAGCCGGGCCAGCCGAATAGCCTCTTCTCTCGTCCAGCCTTCGCTTATGAAATGCTCGATCCTGGCTTCCCGATGGAAGGCAAACTCCTCCCGCATCTCGGCTTCAAACTGCTTGCGCCGTCTCAAGGACTTCCAGTGCAGAAACCCCGCCATCTAAGCCTCGGTCGGCTCTGCCGCGAGCGCCGCTGAGATTGCGCCGACCAGCCGACTCCAGCTCTGTTGCTCCTTTTGCAGCCGCGACCGCCCCGCCCGCGTCAGCGTATAGTATTTCGCCCGCCGATTGTTATCGGAAACGCCCCATTCGGTATCAAGCAAATCCTGCCGTTCCAGCCGGTATAGCGCCGGATACAGCGCTCCTTGTTCAATCGTGAGAGCTTTACCCGAGATCTGCTCAATCCGCAGCAGAATTCCATAGCCATGCAGTTTCCCAAGCGAAACCGCCTTCAAAACCAACAGGTCCAATGTGCCCTGCAGCAGCTCCGCTCGTTCTTGCTTCCTATTCATCTTAGGAGAGATTATCTCGCTACTCCTAAATTGTCAAGGAGGGCATTCGCTAGGCTACAATGAAGATGATGGCGGCTGACCTCGCATCTTCGCGCGTGACAGTGAACCCCGCTGTTCGATCCGGGCAGCCAATCATTCGCGGCACGCGTATCACAGTCTGGGACATCTTCGGATGGCTCGGGGGCGGTGTTTCCGAAGCTGAAATTCTCAGCGACTATCCCGAATTGACTCCTGACGACATCAAAGCCGCACTGCAGTTCGCCTATCAGCTCAAAGACAAACTCACGCATTGAAACTGCTCTTCGACGCAAATATCTCACGTAAGATCTTACCCATGCTGGATGATCTGTTCCCCGGCTCGTCCCAGGTGATGCTGCTTGGCTTCCCTGGCGAAACGCCGGATGAGGTTATCTGGGATGTGGCGAAGGAACGTGATTATGCCATTGTTACGGCCGATACCGATTTCGTCCGGCTATCGGCCCAATTCGGCGCTCCCCCGAAAGTGATCCGGTTGGAACGCATGGACTACTCGACTGCAATCGCAGCCACCCTTATCCGCAGCCATGCCGTTGCTATCGCGCAGTTCGAAATCAGCAAGAAAAAGCTCTTGGTCTTGCGCAGATCGTAAGTCCGAACCCATATGTCCAACCAACGCATCTTCCGCGCAGCTCCGCTTGTTGTTTCTTCCTATTTATCTTAGGAGAGATTGTAAACCGCGAAATCTGAAGTAATCCTTTTACATAATTCAGCGCCATTTCTCCCATTACCTCCAGCTTCTCCAGAATTTCACCTTTCGATACCGCTGGTACGGTCTTCTGATTTTGGCCACAGTCTTGTTTCATTTGTCTGGCGTTCATCGCGATTTGGCGCAGTTGGCATCTCCATTGGGTACGATTCCTCTCTTACACCGCCGCCGTCTCATTCGTATTCGGACTGGGAGCGCTAACACCGTTTCACGGCATCCTGTATCCCCTGGTGCCGTTCCGTGGATGGCGCGAGAGGCCACACGCTTCGTCTATTTGATCCAATTCGCACTCTGCATCTTGGCCGCGTTCGGGCTGGAGACTCTCCTCGAAGCGCATTTGGAGCCTCAGCGATGGAGCACCGTGCTTGTCATCGCGAAGTGGGCCGCTATTTCGGCGACCGCGCTTCTTTGCGCTTCCATCCTCGTTCAGCACCTGGGTCTTAATCCTTGGATAGCGCTCTCGTTGTTCTTTATCGTCTGTTCCTGCGGACTGATCGCCATCTTCGTCAAGCGGCAACCCAGCCGCGCTCTGCTCTTTGGGATCGCATGCTTCGTCCTGCTGGATATAGGGTTCATTCTTTTGGGGACCTCGCGACAAAATTGACGCCGCCCAATCCGGCTCCGACTTTTATACCCGCTTTCTCAGCTGCGAGCCTGCCACGAAGTATCTGAAAAGCCTTCCCGGATTTTTTCGCATCAGTGTTGCCGGAAGTCCAGCTTTCAACATTGGCGATGCTTTCTCAATCCGTACGACCACTGGCGGTGCGGTCACCTTTGAGGATTCGTTCAGAAATCTCTTTGGGCGTCCCGATTTGATGAACGCGCGTTTAACGCTCAAAGCCGCCTCAACTGGGAGCCCGGGAGAAATCTACAGGGACGCGAATTGGAAGATCTATGAGAACAAGAACGCCTTCCCACCGGCATGGATTGTGCATTCCACACTCGTCAATCCCTCGGTCGAACTGTCCTCGCCCGACTGTCCTCGTTGGACCTTCACCATGTCGCGCTCTTGTCGACCCCTCTGGCGGCCCATTTAGAAGTGCCGCCGGCTGACGACTCGGATCACGTCAAGCTGGAACGTATCGCGCCTCGGCAGGTCGAATTGGAAACAAGCGCCTTGGCGCCAGGACTCCTCGTTGTCAGCGCACTCTACTACCCGGGATGGACGGCGACTGTGGGGCGGCATCTTCAGCATATTGGGAGTAATAACTGTCATCGCTCTGTTCGTCTTCGATATATTCAATAAGCGCCCGCTGCGCCGCGAAATTAAACGACGGGCCCAACTCAACGATGTCGATTCGCTAGCACATTCGGCTCAACTATCCTGATCCTTGCGTATCGGTATTCACTGCTCCACCGCCGGCTCTCTCGAACGCGCCGGCCTCAAAGCCCACGAACTCGGCGCTAATACTCTCCAGATCTTCTCCGCCAGTCCCCGCATGTGGCGCGCCAAGCCGCCCGATCCCGCCCAGGTCAAACTCATGGCCCTTGCCCGTGAAAAGCATGACCTTCGTCCACTGGTTATCCACGCCAATTACCTCATCAATCTCGCTTCCGCCGAACCAGTCATCCGCGAGAAATCCGTCGACGCTCTCCAAGGCGAGATCGAGCGCGCCCTCATCATCGGCGCCGAATACTTGGTCGTCCATCCGGGCAATTACAAAGGACTCACGCCGGAGCAGGGGATGCTCAACGTGGCCATGAGCCTCGCACTCGCATGGCGCGCCGTTGATCCAGCGCTCCCGTCCAACCCTTCGTTGACCCTGCTGCTCGAAAATACAGCCGGCGCCGGCGCACAGCTCGGCGGCAAATTTGAGGAGTTGGCCACCATTCGACAGCTCGCCGCGCCGCACCTCGACATCCCCATCGGCTACTGCATCGATACATGCCACTGCTATGTCGCCGGTTTCGACATCGCCGCTCAACTCGGTCTAAATGCCCTCATTGCGAAGATCTCGTCCGAGCTCGATTGGAATCACATCCCGGTCATCCACGCCAACGACACGAAGTCCAAGCTTGGCTCCCATGTTGACCGTCACGCGAATATCGGGTCCGGTCACATCGGTCTCGAAGGGTTTCGCCGTATTCTCAACCGTCCCGAGCTGCGGAACAAAGCCTTCATCCTCGAAACACCCGTCGATGAGCCCGGCGACGACCTCAGAAATGTTTTGGCACTGAAGAACCTGGTGGCGGCCAAGCCACGCGCTTCCTCGACCGTCAAGCGTCGATAGCTTGCATCAGAGCGCGGATGTAGCCGAATGCAAACGCAAACGCCTGATGCCCCGACGTGTCCCCTTCGATTTGCGGAACATGGTCCGGCATCAATATGCCGTCGTATCCGACTTCCTTATAGACGCGCAGCATCGCCAGCATGTCCACGCTTCCCGCATCCGGAAACGTCTCTTGGAAGTTTAAGAACCCTCCATGTATGTTCCGGAAGTGCACATTGAAGATCTTTTTTCGCGTACCGAAATAGCGGATCACCTCCGGCAATTCGCGGTTCGGATCTTTCAACATTTCCGATACCGTGCCTTGGCAAAAATTCAGGCCGTGATAGGGGCTCGGGTTGATTTCGATGAAACGTTTCAAACCAGCCACGCTACCCAGCACCCGATGTACGCCACGGAACCCGGTCTCCACAGGCATTCCCGGATCATGCGGATGGCACGCCATTTTCACCTTGTTCTGTTCCGCGACCGGCACCACGCGCTTCAGAAAGTACGTGATGCGCTCCCACATCATCTCGCTCGAAACGGGCCCTGCTTCGGTCAGTGGCGGGTCCTGCTTGGTCTTGGCGTAATCGAAGTAGCTATAACTGCAATTGCCCCGCCCTGGTGTCCGCCCAGTGCGCACGACGCCCAGGACGGTCATGTTGTACTTGACCACCGGGATCCCCGCCTTGGAGCAGTTCTCAATCATCTTGCAGATGTTGTCGATCTCGCGATCTCGCTCCGGGCTGCGGCCAAGCATGATGTCTGGGTTTTCGGACTTGGTGATGTAACTCGAGCTGAGCGGCAGGGGCACCGCCTCGAGCACCAAGCCAAACGATTCCACCCGCTCGCGCAGCTTCGTTAGCCCTTCGACGGACCAGTTCTCGTCGAAATCTTTCGAGGGCAGGGTGCTGCAAATATGGGTAAGTCCCAAGGCCGCCATAACGCGCAGCACTTCGTTGCTGGAGTTATGTTGCGTGCCCAATTTCATGCGCCCGGCTGTAGGATCATGGCCCGGGGTATCGGACCGAAGGCGCGACGCCGCGAGGGGCGCCGAGGCTGCTACTTTGGCAAAGGTTCTACGGTTCATTGAGTCGGATGACTGAGACGGTATCACAATTCCCATGCGACTTCTTTTCGTTTGGTAATTTCCTCGCAACTGCCTCCAAGGAAAGGAAATTCCTAACGGCTGATAGCCTGGAAATATCCTTGCTCCGCATCCTCGAACAGCAGATCATCGAATGCCGCCTTTGCCCCAGGCTGGTCGCCCATCGCGAGGAAATCGGCCGCATCCAGCGCCGCGCCTACCGCGGCCAGACCTACTGGAGCCGTCCCGTTCCCGGCTTCGGCGATCCTGCCGCCCGCCTGCTCGTTATTGGCCTCGCTCCTGGCGCCCACGGGGCCAACCGCACTGGCCGCATCTTCACGGGCGACCGGTCCGGTGACTTCCTCTACCCTGCCCTATGGCAGGCCGGTTTTGCCAACCAGCCCACTAGCGTAGACCGCAATGACGGCCTGTTGCTTCACGACGCCTACATCACGTCGCCTGTCCGGTGCGTGCCGCCCGACAACAAGCCCACCCTCCAGGAAATCCGTACCTGCCGCCCTTATCTGATCCGTGAACTCGCGCTCCTGCCCAACATCAAAGTAATCGTCGTGCTCGGCGGGATCGCGCTAATTGCTTATCTCTCAGTGCTTCAGGATGCCGGTCACATATCCGCCCGCACGCCCTTCCGCTTCGCGCATGGGGCCACCTACACGACGTACCCAGGCGCCCCTATTGTGCTCGCGTCCTACCACCCCAGCCAGCAAAACACCTCTACCAAACGCCTCACTGCCGAAATGCTCGCCGCTATCTTCCGCCGCGCCCGTCTTTTAATCGACCAGTCACAATAAGCGGATACATGCGCGCACGCCTGGAACGATTCTTTGAATTCGAGCGCCTCGGAACCTCCTGGCGCACCGAAGCGCTCGCCGGCCTAACCACTTTCGTCACAATGGCCTACATCATTTTTGTCAATCCGGCCATCCTGCGCGATGCCGGCATGCCCGTCGCCGCCGTCACAGCCGCCACCTGCCTATGCGCGGGCGTCGCAACCATCTTGATGGGCATCACCGCCCGCTATCCCATCGCGCTCGCGCCCGGCATGGGGCTCAACGCCTATTTCGCGTACACCGTGGTCAAGGGCATGGGCATCCCGTGGCAGACCGCCCTCGGAGCGGTCTTCTTCTCCGGAGTCGTGTTCCTCCTGCTCACCCTTGCCGGTCTTCGCCAACGCATTATCCGAGCCATTCCCGCAAGCCTCTATGCCGCCGTCGCCACCGGCATCGGCCTCTTCATCGCCTTGATTGGTCTACGAAACAGCGGCATCATAGTCCCGTCGCCAGCCACAATGGTCGCGCTCGGCAATCTGCGGGCGCCTTCTGCCTTGCTTGCCTTATTCGGCCTCGCGCTTACGGCCGTTCTCCTTGCCCGCCGCGTCCCCGCCGCGATGTTGCTCGGCATAATCGGCACGTCCGCGCTCGCCTGGGCGACCGGCCAGGTCCATTGGCAAGCCGCGCCCGCCGGCATAGCCTCGCTCTCCCAAACGGCGTTTAAACTGGACCTGCGCGCCCTCTTCAAGCTCGGCCTGCTTGAGATCGTGTTTGTGTTCGTGTTTGTGGACCTGTTCGACAACCTGGGAACCCTGATCGCCGTCACCCGCAAAGCGGGTCTGATGACCGAAACGGGCGAGATTCCCCGCGTTGGCCGCATTCTGGTCACCGATGCAATCGCCACCATGCTCGGCGGCCTCATCGGTACCTCGACGGTTACCAGCTACATCGAAAGCGCCGCCGGAATAGTCACGGGCGGCCGCAGCGGAGTCACCGCCATCGTCACGGGACTCCTCTTCTTGTTGTCGCTATTCCTGGTTCCGGTAGCCGGCCTAATTCCGGAAGCCGCCACTGCGCCAGCGCTGATTCTGGTGGGCTCACTGATGATGTCTCATGCCGCCGAGGTGCGCTGGCTGGAGCCCGAGGACGCGATCCCGGCCTTCCTCACGATTCTCACCATTCCGCTCACCTTCAGCATTGCGACGGGCCTATCCTTCGGCTTCATCGCCGCCGCGTTACTCCGCCTGATTCGAGGCAATCTGCGGAGGGGGGACTGGCTCCTCTATCTGCTCGCGTTACTCTGCCTGGCCCGCTTCGTCTATCTGAACGGCTGAAAGCCTATTTCATCAACTGTTCCGCCTGCCGCAGCGCCTCCGGCGTGATCTTGTCGCCCGACAACATGCGCCCGATCTCGCGGGCCCGCTCGTCCCAGCTCAATTCCTCGACCGCCGTCGTAACGCGCCCACTCCGCTCGCGCTTCGATACCGCGTAATGATGGTCCGCGAAGCCCGCAATCTGCGCCAGGTGCGTCACACAAATTACCTGATTCCTTCTCGCCAGCGCCTTCAACCGCCGTCCCACTGCTGCTGCTGCCGCTCCGCCCACACCCGCATCCACTTCGTCGAACACCAGAGTATGCAATCCACCTCGCTCGTCCGCATCGCCGATCGCCGTTTTTAGCGCCAGCGCCAGCCGTGACAATTCGCCGCCGGAGGCGATCCGCTCCATCGGCTTCAACTCTTCTCCCCGATTCGGCGACACCAGAAACACGACCTCGTCCCATCCCGCCGCTGTCCACTCGCCTCGCTTCACAGAGATCTGAAACGCCGTCCCGCCCATCGCTAGCGACTTCAGCTCGGTCTCGACCTGAGCGCTCAATTTGGCCGCCGCGTCCTGTCGCCGTTTGGTTAATTCGCCTGCGAACGATTCATATTTTTCGGCTGCAGCCCGCAGTCCCGCCTCCAAAGCTGCTTCATGGACGGCGGCATTCTCCACTTCATCCACGCACCGCGTCACATCATTCAAAAACACCAGCACTTCCTGGAGCGTTCCCCCATATTTGCGCTTTAATTTATCGAGCGCCGCCAGCCGTGTCTCGACTTCCTCAAGGCGCCCCGGGTCCGCTTCCAACCCGCCCAGGTAATCGCGTAGCTCTAACGCAGCCTCATCGATCGCCGCTGCCGCTTGCCGCAGTAATTCTCCAGTCTCGGACCGACGCGCATCAATGCGCGCCAGTTCATCGACCCGTTTCTGCGCCTGCCGCACCTGCGTCAATGCGCTTCCGGGAGAATCATAAAGCAGTTCGAACGCCGCCGTGGCATTCTCTTCCAGCCGAGTCGAATTTTGTAGAATGCGCCGTTCGGCCTCGAGTTCCGCGTCTTCGCTGGCGCGCGGTCCGGCAGTTTCGATCTCTTTCTTCTGAAACGTCCACAAGTCCAACAGCCGAAGCTTCTCCTGCTCGCCGCGGCGCAGTTCTTCCAGACGTTCGCTGATCGCCCGCCATTCCGCATGAGCCCGCGCCACATCCTCGCGCAGCGCGCCTACGCGCGCGAACCGATCCAGCGTGTCCCGTTGAACTCGGCTTTCAAACAGCCGCTGTTGCTCGTTCTGCCCGTGGATGTCGCCTAGCAACGGCGCGAGCTGCCGCAAAAATGAGGTGGTCGCGGGCCGGTTCGCCACAAACGCCCGCGACTTCCCCGCCGAGGTCAATTCACGCTCGACAATCAGGTCCTCTCCTTCTTCGTGTTCGAGGCCAGCCCCGCCCAACAGAGCCACGAGCTCCTGCGTTTCTTCAACGGAGAAAACGCCCGATACGCGCGCCTTCGATTGTCCGGTTCGCACCATCTCCGCCGACGCCCGCGCTCCGAAGAGCAGCCCCAGCGAGTCAATCACGATCGATTTGCCGCTCCCGGTCTCTCCGGTTAGCAGATTCAAACCTTCGTGGAAACGTATGCGCGCCTGCTCCACCACCGCATAGTTTTCCACCGTCAACTCAAGCAGCATCCGGCTCGATTATAAACTTCGGCCGGTTTAAAACTTATAGTTGAACTCCACAAACCCAAGCTGACCGTTCGGATTCTTGTAAATCGCCTTGATCACATCGCCGCCTTGTGCGTACCCGTAATAGAAACTCACTGAAGCTGCGCGGGTGAAAGCATAATCGACGCTTGAATCATATAGGTTCGCCAAGCCGGTCTTTCCATTGCTTGGACGACCCGTAAATCCGAAGGTCCAGGGCTGATAGGCGCCACCGCCCGTGTACCAGAGGTCGTTGGCGTTCGCAAGGGAGAGATGATGGACGTCCGAGCGTGTCGTCACTTTTTTCGCCGGTCGAAGGATCACCTCGCCGAAGCCATCCCGGTTGTTCATCTCGTTGAAGAAAGGAAATCGCGCGTAAATGCGAGGCGTTGGAAGGGGCGCGAAGAATGTGCCATGAATGCCGTCCTTCGCATTGCCATCGCCGCTGCCGTAATAGTATCCGCCGCGAAACCACGGCCGTATTGGTTTTGCGATGTTGGGTTGGAATCCAGCTTCCGTCGAGAACGCGCCCGAGCGTTGCGCCTGTGTTCCCCAAGCGCCGGTCTGCAGCGCGCCCCATGCAAGCAGGTCCACAGTCCCCGCCCTAGACTCGATCGCCTGAATATAGTGCCCGCCATACGTGCCGATGCGGATATCGCTATGGTCCGCCGTGCGAACGGCGACCGCGCGGTTGTCCGTCTTCAACACGCCGCGCGGGTCTTCATAATAAATGCCGAACAACCGCCACTCCGCTGCATTGCCTTTCGAATGGTGCACTTCGCGCGTAGCCGAAACATACGTGAACGGCGTTCTCACCCATCCCCAGCCGTCCACTTGATACACTCCACGAGTTGGAATCGCGCCCGCAGCTGTCAGGTTCCATGGCCCTTTCGTATACGAAAGATCGCCGCCATCGAAACTGCGCTCAATCTCGCTGTATCCGAAAATGCCGATAAGCCTTTGCTGAATCCGATCCCGTTTCAGCGCAACCAGAGTTGGGTCGGTCGGCATCATTTCCATTCCATCCGCAAACTCAAACCGGCCCAGCTGCAAACTAGAGTGTTCGCCCTTGAAGCGAACGTACGCCTGCTTCGGGAAAATCATCGCAGCATTACGTCCGGTCGTATTGTTGGCGAAGTAGCTCCCGCCGAAACCAAGCTGACCCTGCGGCGAGGGCTCGACCGCATGATTTGGCAAACCCAACAGAATCGGGGCTGCCATATCGATCTTCCATTCGAAATTGGACGTAGTCTGGCTGAATGCAAACTGCACCAGCGTTCCTGAGAACGCGTATGTGTTTTGGCCTTTGCCGCCAAACCAGTCCCAGAATTCCGGACGCTCCCGAACACTGCCGCTGAACGTTACCCCGCCTATTTGCAACGGCTGCGAAGCGTCATTCGATTGCGCCCAAGCCGGCGCCAGACACACAAACGCGCACACTACACCTATAAGGTGCGTCTTCATTCTCTAGATCTCCCTGCTAGAAATTGAGGATGCCGTTACGGGCGCCCTTCTTGCACTTCCAACACTTGGTTGGCTTTTACATTGGTGCGCCGGTCGACTTGGCCGTTAGGCCATCGTACCTCAATGGATTGCGCCACATCGTCTCTGCCCAATCCGAACGTCGGCGCCAATTCGCTCTGGGAACAATAGCTGGACCCGCTGTGCACCATGCGCCTTTGCGTGCCGGATGCCGAATGTACCGTCACCACTGCGCCTAGCCCGTCCCGGCTGCATCTCGTTCCCACGGTCTTCACTCGAATCCAGTGGTTCCGGTTGCCACCGTCGTTACGAAATACATACGCTGGGCCGTTGTTCGTACTCAGCACGACGTCGAGATCCCCGTCGCCATCCAGATCTCCATACGCCGCTCCGCGCGCAACGATCGGGCGCTCGAAATCAGCGCCGACCGATGCGCTCGCGTTCGCGAACTTCCCACGCCCGTCGTTATGAAACAGCAGCGGCGCTTCCGCATACTGAATCTTCGGCTGCACATGGTTGATCTGCTCCTCGATATGTCCGTTTGCGCAGAGGATATCCAGCCGCGAATCCAGATCGTAATCGAAAAAGAATGCCCCGAACGTCAGACTCAACAAGCTCGATTGACCCAACGAGGAACTTGGCGCTTCATCCACGAAAATGCCGCTGCCTTCGTTGTGATAGAGCGATAACATCTGGTTCGAGAAATTACCAACCAGCAGCGCGGGACGGCCGCTGCCGTCGTAGTCCGCAGCGTCCGTGCCCATAGCGCCACGAGCCACGCCATCTTCGCCGAATGCCACGCCGGCGCTGAGCGCAACGTCGGTGAACGTGCCGTTGCGATTGTTGCGGTACAGCTTATTCGGCTGCGTATCGTTTGAAACGAAGATATCGGGCCAGCCATCGCCATTGTAATCGAGAATCGTGATTCCCAGCGACTTGCTGGTCGGATCACCCACACCTGCCTTGACGCTTACATCTTCGAATTTGCCGCCACCCAGATTGTGATAGAGCCTTGATGACGTCCCTTTATACGCTTCCGGCGTGCAGTACGACTTCGTTGCTCCATCCAGTGAGCACCACAAATCGCCCTTTTCCGTCCACTGCACGTAATTTGCGACAAACAGGTCCGGTTTGCCGTCGTTGTCATAATCGAGCCACGCCGCGCTGGTCCCGAAATTCCGATTCGAGATCCCCGAATCCTTGGTCACATCACGGAACTTGCCATTGCCCAGGTTGTGGAACAGATGGTCTCCATCCAGCGCCGTGATGTAGACGTCTTCGAGGCCGTCGTTGTCATAATCGGCAACCGAAACGCCAAGCCCGTACATTGGAATGTCGAGGCCGCTGCCCGCCGTCACATCCGTAAACCGGCCGTTGCCATCATTCCGGTAGAGCGCGCACAACGTTCGCTTGCCGCCCGGCGCCCAATCCCGGCTGTTGACAAACAAAATGTCCAGTTTGCCGTCGTTGTTGAAATCGAACAGCGCCACACCGGAGCCCATCGTCTCCGGCAAGTACTTCTTCCCGGCTTTCCCCGCGTTGTGCCGGAAGTGAATGCCCCATTGGCTGGTCACATCCGTGAAGCGCACTCCGGTCGTCCCAACGTTCCCATCCGATTTGCCAGCCAGCGCGGCATACGCCAGCATGCCTGCCGCAAAGAGCGTACCCAATACCGTTTTCATCATCTACATTCCGGCCCGCGCCACATCGGCATGCGTCGCCTGCACTGTCCCGTGCTTTGGCTCGGGCAACGGCACACTTACGTGATCGTGGATGGGCTGACGCGAGTTGTTCATCTCCGGATTAAGGCTAACTAGCTTTTGCGCGACTGTCGTGGCCGACTCATCCGCTTTGAATCGCCGGAACAGCGTCTCTTCCCGCGTCGCTTCCTCTGTCTTGCCCAGCGCCCGCATGCAAAGCATCAGGTTGTAATGGCACTGCAAATCCTCTGGGTCCACATCCAGAACCCGGTGCAGCGCCTCCACGGCCTTCGCATACTTGCGTTGCAAGAAGTAGATCCGGCCAATCTGATCCAGCACCACTCGATCGCGCGGAAACATCGCCGACGTCTTCTGAAAACTTGCCAGCGCGCCGTCATAATCGCCGTGTGTTTTGCGAATTAGTCCCTCAAAGTAATAGTTTCGACCGGCCGAAGGATTCAGCTGAATTGCTTTGGCCACCAAGGGCTGCGCACGATCCACTTCGCCTTCCTGGATCAGCGCCCGCGCGATGTTCAGATATCCATCCGAATAGGACGGGTCGCATTGCGTCACCTTCGTGAAGGCGTATTCCGCGCCCTTCAAATCACCTTGGAGCAGCAAGCCGATTCCGTAATCATTCCAGCGCAACGCGTCCTTTTTGTCTGTAACTGGTATCCAGGCCGTCTTGTCGCCAGGCTTGCCAACCGCCAAGGTTTGGGTGTTCGACGCAATAACCACGATGGGTAGATCCGGAATTCGGCCCTTCACCGCGCCCGATACATTCGCCGGGATGTTGGCTGGATCGAACGACCACTGGCGGTCGTCGTGGTTGACGTCTACTAATGAAGGATCCTGTCCCGGCTTCGGCTTGCCCGCATAGGCATATTGCGTGTAATAATGCGTGAACTTACGGTAATTCAGATTCGCCGTGAACGTAATTGGACCGCGTGCGTCTTTCGGAATCGTCACCAAATAATGCACCACATCGGCCGCTCCAGGGGGGATCAGCCGGACGTATAAGAGACCGCGTGTCTCAAAGGCGTCGCGCTTATTGATCACATTTCCAGCACCGTCCAACTGCACCGATTGATAAAAGTGCGCGCCTGGGTCGACCGGACCTTTTCCCGGCTCCGCCGTTTTGCCGCTCCAGAACACGACGCGCCTATCGGCATCCGTGCCCTTCAGTTCCACCCAGGCTTCCTGCGCATCTACAGTTCCGCCGGGGAAGAAGTGACCAATCTTCAGCGTCCGCACTACCACATCGACTCGCACGCGCGAACCCGGCTCAAACACGCGGTCGCCGCGGTTCAATGGGGCGGCGACATTCGTCACATCGCGGAGAAATGTTGGCCCATGCTGATCCGACTCCTCACCTACCGCAAAGGTTGAAGCGATCTGCTCCTGATTGTTCGAGCTCCGGCGCATCTCCAATTCCGCCGTCGACGTCACGGGAGTTGCCGCAAAGATGTCCACCCGCATGAAGCCCGATTTCAGAAACGTTTCGACGCGCTTCAACTGATCTTCATCTTCGTTCGCCGTCGGAACAGCCGTATTCGCGGCAGCGAACCAGTGCGCGTGCACCATGCCGTTATGGCTTGCAGGATCGTTGGCCTTCACCATGGGCATGTGGCAATCGGCGCAGTTCTGTGGCTTCGGCGGATAATAGAACGACCGCGCCCCCTGTCCCGACACGCCGCTTGCCTGCCAATTATCGTAGTCATTGAATCCGCGAACCCAGCGGTAATTATTCACCGGAATGTCCAGATGCACTTTATGGCACGCCGAGCAATACTCCGCCGTCTGCTTCTGCATAAACGATTTCATAAAGGTGCGCCGATGCGGTTCCGGATTTACATAAGTGAGAAAGCGCGACAAGGAATGCAGCACTGGATTGTCGCTCACCGCCAGGTAGTGAATCGAGTTGTACTGCAGAGTGTAGTCGTTATTGCCCATCGAGCTGCCCACGCGCGATATCGCATGGCACGAAAGGCAGGCCAGTCCTGCCTGCGATTCGGGTGTGTCGATCTGATCCTTGATCGGCTGCTTCCAACGCCCGGAGAACAGAACGGCGTGGTCATGGCATCCCGCGCACCACTGGCTCGGCTGGGTCGAATGCTGCACGTCCTGCATGTATTCGATCGATTTTCGGTAAAACTGATTGTTGAAGCTTGCAAAATGGTGGACCGACCGGTCCCACTGCTTATATATGTCCGCGTGGCATTCGCCGCACTTTTTACTCTCGAGGAAATAGTTCGATGGAATCGTACTGTGGACGCTGGTGACGGTCGATGAAGGCCAGAACGGAGATTTTGGTCCACCGCCTTCTTCGTTCATCGACGTCGGAACCAGCCCCCGATTGCTGATGGAGTCATCCGGATTAGGGTAATAGCGATGGTAGAGAGAACTCGCTACGGGCAGCACCAGCAGCAGCGCTAGCGAGACGCCCAATGCGCGATAAAAGCCCGGCGAAACACGACGCGCATACGGCAAAAACAGCGCTACGCTTAACGCCGCGACCGATATGTGGGCGACCAGCACAGGATGGTCAACGCGCAGATTGCCATGAACGACAAGATAGATGCCAATGGCGGCGGCAACGGCGAAAACCGCAGCTGGCAAACGCGCAGAGCGGCTCTTCGCGAGCAGCACCAACGCGAAAGGCAGTAACAACAACCCGAGCGCAAGGTGCAGCAGCACGTTGCCCATGTAGGCTATCGTTGCGCTCTTAAATGCCCACAAGTACGCCGAGTTCAAGACCAGCAGCACGGCGCCGGCTGCTCCCCACTTCCAGAGCTTCCCCATTTTGATATGAATGGCTAGAGGATATCAGAGCTTTTGCGTTTCGTCGTGTAGCCGAGGATGGAACTTCGCCTACAACTTTGGGTGGAGAGCGGGCTGAGTTACTCGACGACCGAAACTAAGTTTGATTCCACGATGCGGCGGTCCGATGTCAGCAGCCGAAGTTTGCGGAGGCGAGCCGTACAAACGATGGCTCGATCCGAGGGATCCCGCAGAGAAGGCCCAATGCCGGCGACCTCAACAGCCACATCAACCGTAAACGGCTCCACTTCAATCATGGAATTCGACTTGACTTCGCTCAGAAGCTCGTTAACGGGAAATTTGCTACGGGTACTGCCCTGTCCCAATAAAACCGCAAGCTCGAGAAAAGTGATCGCACTCACCGCAACGGGTTCCCGCCGTCACATCGCATCGCGGAGTACACGCGTCTGCTCACGCGAGAGCTTTTTGGGAGAAGCAAGCCAATAGATCAGAATGTGAGTATCCAGCAGAAACTGAGGCTTCAACCTCCCGCTCCGGGCTCCTGCCTAACAACGTCCCAAAGGTCAGATGTGTCAATGTCTACAAGGTCGCGCGTTATCACTAGCTTTCCTACCCAAGCGCCTTCGGGGGATTTCACTGCGGGCCTATGGGCGGGCCCTACCGTTGCGAGCGGACGACCGCGTTTTGTGATCGTGATCGTGCCACCACGCTCTCCGATCTCGTCGAGCAGAGAGAGGCACTTGGTCTTGAACTCGGTTACGCTTATGGTTCGATGTTTCACGGCGCTTAAACCTCACAATTAAAAGTAACACCCTTTTAACTGGTCATCTGACCAGTTACGTTCATGTGCTCCAGCGGAGACTCTAGGGCCGATCGGAATAGTAGGCGCTACTTCGTCAGCGCGTCCAGGCCCGCTTGGGCAATCGCTTCGTCGATCTCGGACTTCGCCCCGCTTGCCGCTATGCCGCCGATTGTTTTGCCGTCCACTTTGATCGGCAAACCGCCCTGATTCGGGAAGTATTCCGGAAACGCCATCACGGTAATATCGCCGCCTTTCACTGCATCCGCACCGTTTTTGGAAGGCGATTGATAGAAGGCCGCGTGCCGGGCCTTTCTTTGGGCAAATTGGATGGTATTCAGTCCAGCTCCGTCGGCCTTTTCGAGAAACAGCAGGTTGCCGCTCTCATCGACGATGCAGATCGTGACCTGTACATTGCGCTTCTGCGCTTCGGCCTCTGCAGCGGCCACCATCGCTTTGATAGCGGCCAGGTTCAGCGTCTTTTTGGTCGAGAGTTCAACCGCCTGCGCGGATATGAAGGCTACTAGCAGGAGGCAGAGTGTTTTTACCATGCCGAACATGCTATCAGCAGCTGTTTAAATGGTGTATCTTCCGGCGTTGGTTACATGGTGTGCGATTTGGCGGCCCAGCGCGATCGTGTCGGCTGGCTCGTTCTTGGCTAACCGCCGCAGAATCGCCATCTGCGTCCGCAGCATGTCCCCTTGCGCGACGGCAGCTATCACTTTCTTGGCACTCGCTTCTACAGTTTGAATCGACTTCGCAGCGTAATAGCGCGTCATGGCGATCGCGTTAGACGCTGCAGCTTCGCCTTGCCGCCCGATAATTTTCTCTGCACGCAATAAGGCCGACTCCAGCGCATACACTTCCGCGATGCAGTCTGCGAGCGCGCCCATGATCTCCTGCTGGTCCTGCAAATCTTGCATGTGCTTCTGCGATGCAGATCCGGCGGCAAACAGGCTGAGCTTCTTGGCCGCCGCCAACAGCTTACGCTCTCCCGCAAGCGGCCCATCGGCATCTTCGGCTGCACCGCGAGTCTCCATCACTTCGTCCATCACGCGCTTGATCGCCGGAAGCAGGGAAAGCTGACCCGTCATAGCCCGCTTCATGAGCCATCCGGTCACGATCATGCGATTGATCTCGTTCGTGCCCTCGAAGATGCGGTTGATGCGTGCATCGCGGTATGATCCGGCAGCCGGATACTCCTCGACATAGCCGTAGCCACCATAAATTTGCACTACATGATCAACCACCATGTCGAGCATCTCAGAGCCCCACACCTTCAAAATGGAGCATTCCACCGCATATTCTTCAATACGTTTCTGGATCTCGCGCGAGGCTCCGGCCGCATGGTGATCCACGTCAGCCAATGCAGCATCGATCATCCCGATGGTGCGGTAGGTCAGCGATTCGCCAACGTAAATGCCCGTCGCACACTCAGCCAGCTTTTCCTGGATGAGTCCAAATGCGGAAATGGACTTGCCGAACGCTTTGCGTTCTTTCGCGTATTCGATGGCATGCTGCAAAGCGGTGCGTGCGCCGCCGACGCAAGCCGCGCCCAATTTGAACCGGCCAATATTCAGGATGTTGAAGGCGATGTGATGACCTTTGCCGACTTCGCCCAGCAGGTTTTCGACGGGCACCTGGCAATCGTTCAGAACCAGTGGGCAAGTGGACGATCCGCGAATACCGAGCTTGTGTTCCTCCGCGCCAATCGACAACCCCGGCGTGTTGCGTTCCACCAGGAACGCCGAGAACTTCTCACCATCCACCTTGGCGAAGATCGTGTACAGATCCGCGAAACCGCAGTTGCTGATCCACATTTTCTCGCCGTTCAGGAAATAGTGCCGGCCGTCGCTCGATAACGTAGCGCGCGTGCGGATGTTCATTGCGTCCGAACCGGAAGACGCTTCTGAAAGAGCGTAGGCCGCGACCCACTCTGCGGTCGCCAGCTTGGGAAGATACTTCTGCTTCTGCTCCTCCGTCCCGTACCAAACGAGAGGCAGCGTGCCAATTCCAGCGTGTGCGCCGACGGCGACGGAGAAGCTGGCGCTTTTGCTAAGCGATTCGGCTACCAGCGCGGAGGTTACCTTGTCCATCTCCAGGCCGCCATATGCTTCGGGGACGTCGACCGAGAGCAGGCCCAGTTCACCTGCTTTGCGGAGCAGCCCGCGCATGACCTCGAAATTCTTGTTCTCGATCTCCTCAGTTGCGGGCAGCACTTCTTCGATTGAGAATGCAGTTGCTGTTTTCGCAACCTGTTTTTGTTCTTCTGAAAAATCTTCCGGCGTGAAAACTTCCTGGGCGGAGACTTCTTCGATCAGAAAACTTCCGCCTTTCGCGCATTTCACGCGGGCGGGAACTGCTGTTGTCGACATCTGTACTTCCCTTCGATTCCGACCTCTAGTTTACGTTTTCAAAGATCGCGGCGGCGCCCATGCCTCCACCGACGCACATGGTCACCATGCCGTAATGCGCGTGACGCCGCTTCATTTCGTGCAAAAGGGTGGCGGTCAGTTTGGAGCCCGTGCAGCCGAGCGGGTGACCGAGAGCAATTGCGCCTCCGTTCACGTTCACTTTGGCGCGATCCATTCCCAACGTTTTGATCACGGCGAGCGATTGCACGGCGAAGGCTTCGTTTAACTCAATCAAATCGATCTGATCGAGGGTCAATCCGGCGAGTTTCAATGCTTTCGGAATTGCATGGACCGGGCCGATACCCATCTCTTCGGGAATGCAGCCGGCGTAAGCGAACGAGACAAATCGCGCCAGTGGCTTGATGCCGAGGTCCGCCGCGCGCCCGGCCGAAAGGACTATGGTCGCGGCTGCGCCATCGGAAGTTTGTGATGAGTTTCCGGCCGTCACCACGCCCCGCGCGTGAAACGCTGGCTTCAATTTCGCGAGCGCTTCCATAGATGTATCGGCGCGCGGCCCTTCGTCCGCCGAAAAGTTCAGTTCAGTTTTCTTGGGTTTTGATTTGTCGCCCGGCGTCGTGAAAGAGACTGGAACCGGAACCAGTTCCTCGTCGAACTTGCCTTCCGCCTTGGCGCGCAACGCGCGTTGATGGCTTTCAAACGCAAACTCGTCCGCTTCCTGGCGGTCGATCCCATAGTGTTGCGCCAAACGCTCGGCCGTGAGGCCCATTGAGAGATACGCGCTGGGATGATTCGCTTCGAGCCACGGGTTAATGGATATTTTGTTGCCGCCCATAGGGACCATGGACATCGATTCCGTGCCGCCCGCAAGCACGGCCTCGGCTCCCCCGCCCCGCACGCGTTCCGCCGCGATCGCGATGGATTGCAACCCCGAGGCGCAGAAACGATTCACTGTCATTGCCGCGCACTCGACCGGCAGGCTCGCGCGTAGTGCCGCGATTCGCGCGACATTCATGCCCTGCTCGGCTTCGGGCATGGCGCAGCCGATAATCACGTCTTCGATTTCCTTTGGATCGACCTGTGGCACACGCGCGAGAACGCCCTTGATGGCAACGGCCGCCAAATCGTCCGGCCTGGTAGAACGTAATGTGCCTTTGGGAGCCTTGCCCACTGGTGTGCGCACGGCCTCTGCGATTACTGCTTCTGTCATAACTCTAGTTCCTTAATGGCTTACCGGTTTTCAATGTGTGAGCGATACGTTCGGCGGTTTTGCGTTCGCCGCAGAGCGAAAGGAAGGCTTCCCGTTCCAGATCCAGAAAGTACTGTTCGCTGACTGGGCTTCCGGGAGTCACGTTTCCTCCGCACAAGACGTACGCGAGCCAATTCGCGATGTTCGCGTCATGATCGCTGATGTATTCTCCTTCGCGCATAAGCCGCACTCCCATTTTGAGCGATGCCAGGATGTTTTCGCCCGGCGCTGGGATTGCGGTACGAGGCAATGGCGCGGAATAGCCGGCTTTCGCCATCTCGCAGGCACGGTGTTTGGCATCGTGCAGCAGGCGTTCGCGGTTCATCGTGATGCCGTCGGATGCGCATAGAAAGTCCATCGTCCGTGCTTCTGCCGCGGATGTAGAAACCTTGGCCATTGCGACGGTCTCGAAGATGCGACGCAGCGAGTCCATCAACTCGACCGAATCGTTTCGGCTGCCATCACGCACCCCCGCTTCGTCCATTGCGTGGAGCACCATCTCCTTACATCCTCCGCCAGCCGGTATCAAACCAACGCCTGCTTCCACCAGACCCATATACAGTTCGGCATGCGCCTGGCGGGCAGATGCGTGCAGTGTTACTTCGGCGCCGCCGCCGAGACATAAGCCGGCAGGCGCAACCACGACCGGCCGCGGACAGAACTTGATGGCCTGGGTCATCGCCTGGAACGAGCGGATGACTGCTTCGACGTCATCCCACTCTTGCTCCTGAATGGCCAACAGAAGTTGCATCAGATTCGCACCAGCTGAAAAGTTGGCGGCATCATTGGCAATAACGAACGCGTCGAACTGGCCCAGCGCAGCGCTTCCGGGCCGAAGCGTTTGCGTGACCAGCGAGAGAATATCCGTCCCGATGGCGTTCATCTTGGTGTGAAATTCGATGCAGGCGATGCCATCGCCCAGATCAACGAGCGACGCACCAGCATTCTCTTTGACCACACCGCGCGAGGCCTTTGCGAGCCCTACCGAACCGGTGCCTGGCGCGAGTGGGACCGGTTTGTAAGTCGCGGACAGGATGTCGAAGTAAGCGCGTCCTGACGGCGAAACGGAATCGTCCTTGTACCAGGACGTATTTCCCGTCGCAAACAGTTTTTCTACCGCGGGAGCGATCGTTATGCCCGACGCTTTCATCTTTTCAACAGTAGACGAAACGCCCGCAGCATCCCACATTTCGAACGGACCCATTTCCCAGTTGAAGCCCGTCTTCATGGCGAGATCGATGGAGGTGATGTCGTCTGCAATCTCCGGAACGCGCTGTGCGGAATAGTTCCAGACCTCGGGCAGCAGGCGCCAATAGAACTGGGCCGCAGGGTCCTTGCGCGGATCGCCCGCGAGCAGAAGTTTGATGCGCTCGCCGAGCGACTCGGCGTTTTTCGCGAAATCCAAGACGGGAAACTTCACACGCTCGGAGGGGCGGTATTCCAGCGTCTTCCAATCGAGTCCCAGTCGCACTTCGGCGCCGTCAGGCCCTTTAGTTTTCTTATAGAAGCCTTGGCCTGCTTTGTCGCCCAGCCACTTGCGCTGCAACATCTGGCTGATGAAATCGGGCAAAGGGGGGCCGCCTGCATCGCCTGGAATGCGTTCGGCCAAGTTCGCGGCGACGTGGGCCAGGACATCGATCCCGACCATATCGGCCAAGCGGAAGGTGCCCGTTTTCGGCCAGCCCAGCAGCGATCCGGTCAGCGCATCCACCTGCTCAATCGTGAAGTCCATCTCTTGCATCACGCGGATCGTGCTGGCCATGACGAAAATGCCAATGCGATTGCCGATGAAGTTCGGCGTGTCTTTCGCCTTCACAATCGTCTTGCCGAGACGAATGCTGGCGAACTGCCGGATGAACTCGATTGCAGCCGGATCGGTGCCGGGGCCGGGAATGATCTCGAGCAGGCGCATGTAGCGCGGCGGATTGAAAAAATGAGTGCCGAACCAGTGGCGGCGAAAATCGTCGTCCATGTTTTCCGCGATCTGGCTTACCGGTAGACCGCTGGTGTTGGTGGTGATGATGGCACTGGCGCCGCGGAATGGCGCAACCTTCGCAAGCAATCCACGTTTGATGTTGAGGTTTTCCGAAACCGCTTCGATAATCCAGTCGCAATCGCGCAACAGATCCAGATTGTCTTCAAAGTTGCCCTGGGTGATGAAGCGCGCAAGGCTGGGTTCAAAAAACGCTGCGGGCTTGGAGTTCTTGAGACTGTCCAACGCGGCGTTCACGATTCGATTCCGGCCGCCTTGTGCATCGTTTCCTGGAATATCCAACAACACAACTGGCACGCCAGCATTGGCCAAGTGCGCGGCAATACGCGAGCCCATGTTACCGGCGCCGAGAACAGCGGCTTTACGAAGAAGGAACTGCGGCATTTGCTGCTGATATCTTACTGGAAGGCTTACATGCTGTTCTCTTCCGTTCCGGCCCTAGCATATGTGCTCTACACGGAGCCGGAACGCTTCTCACGTTGGGAGATGGCGCTCTGCGCGCTGCTCATCATTGCCTCAATCGCCGGCTTCTGGTCTCGCTTCGGGCCTGTATGGCAACGCATCTGGAAATCCAAAAAAGGCGTCAACTTTTCCGTTCATCCATTAGGCCGGCGCGTGTGGAATTTCTTTTGGGAAGTTCTTTGCCAGGCCAAAGTGATCGCGCAACGACCGTTGCCCGGCATCGCGCATGCCTTCGTGTTCTGGGGATTCTGCGTCTTTGCGCTGGTATCGCTGAACCACTTCGCGTCGATTTTCGGAGTTGCGTTTCTAGATCCGCACGGCGTGCTGGGCCGGTTCTACTTCGACTTTGCGGGCGTGTTTGCGGTGCTTGTGGCAGTGTCCATTGCAGGTTTGTTTGTGCGCAGGTTTTTCATTCGGCCGGTTTGGCTGGGCCCGAAAATTTCGAAAGAGTCGGGCGTTATCGCGGGGCTGATCTTCCTGTTGATGGTGACGTATCTCTCCGCATTCTTTGTCCCTGGAACTACGGCCACGGCCAGCGCACTGTGGTGGATACACAGCCTCACGATTCTCGCGTTCTTACCGCTGATTCCGCACACCAAACATCTGCACCTGGTGCTCAGCCCGTTCACCATTTTTCTGGATCGTAATGAATTCAGCGAGATTCCTCCGCTTGCCGGTGATGAAGATTTCGGCTTAGTTTCGGGCAAGGACGTTACTCAACTCGTGTCGCTACAGGCTTACTCGTGCGTGGAGTGCGGGCGCTGCACGGAGCATTGCCCGGCGTCGAATACAGGAAAGGTTCTGAATCCGAAGCAGGTGATTCTGGGGGTACGAGGCTACCTCAATGACTTGGGGCCGGCTTCCGAAGAGCCTCTATTGGGCACGTACAACTCGCAAGAAGCAGCGTTTCAGTGCACCACGTGCGGATCGTGCGAGTTTCAGTGTCCTGTGGGCATTCAACATCTGCCTATCATCATTGGGTTACGGCGCGGGGCAGTGAATACCGGATCATGGGAAGACGAACACGGCACAAAGTTGTTCTTGGCGCTGGAGCGGAATGGCAATGCCTTGGGCCTTGGAGCGAGCGAACGGACCAAGTTCATCGAGAAGCGTGAGCTGCCAATTTTTGATGGTTCCCAGGAGTATTGCCTGTGGTTGGGCTGCATGGGCGCATACGACCCGAAGGGACGCGAGATTATTGGTTCGTTTGCGGAAGTGATGCGGCACCTAGGAACAACATTCGGCGTGTTACGCAAGGAAAAGTGCACGGGCGATCCGGTGCGGCGGCTCGGAAACGATCTGCTATTCCAGCAATTAGCGGAAGAAAATTTGGAGACGTTGAAGCAAAGCCGTGTGACCAAGATCGTCTCCATATGCCCGCATTGCGTGCGCACTATTTCGAAAGACTGGCGGGATTTCGGCGAACCGCCTGAGATCGAACATCACAGTGAGTTCATGGCACGGCACAAAGATAAACTTCCGAAGGCTAATGGTGCACCGGTCGTGTATCACGATCCCTGTTATCTGGGCCGTTATCGCGAGGTGTACGATCAGCCGCGCGAGGTACTGGCGTTGGCCGGCCCGGTTATAGATCCGCCGCGTGCGCGTGAACGCGGCTTCTGCTGCGGAGCTGGTGGTGGACTCGCTTTCCTCGGCGAGGAGAAAGGTGAGCGCGTGAGCCATAATCGCGCCAAAGAACTGACGGCTACCGGCGCGGAAATCGTGGGTGCGGCGTGCCCGTTTTGCAACACGATGCTGCGCGATGGACTGGCGGCTGTTTCCGAGACGCCGCCGCAATTGCTGGACATCGCACAGATCACAGCTATGAACATACGAGACGCCGTTCTGGAGACGCCGCGCTGAAATGAGGCTTCTGTATGGCTAGCGAATTGTTGCTCGAACGCGCTTATCACTGGGAACGCACAAGCGGAGACGATGAATTTTTGATACAGCCGTTGGGCAAATCGAGGCGGACCTGGACATGGAAGCAGGCAATGAGCGAAGCGCGACGAATGGCTTCGTGCTTGCAAGCTCGGGGATGGCCGCCTGGTTCGCGCGTTGTAATTCTCTCTGGCAATTGCTCGTGGTGGATTATGGCCGATTTGGCCATCTGGATGGCCGGGCATGTGTCCGTGCCTATTTACGCTTCATCAACCGCCGATTCGGGCCGCCGCCTGATGCAGCATTGCGAACCGGTGGCGTGCTTCATTGGGCCGCTGGAAACGCCCGGCCTTGCAGAAGCTATTCCGGAAAGCGCGATATGCATTCGGTTCCCCAATGCCTCGACTACGGCTTGCACGGGCGCAATTGATTGGGACCAAGCTGTTGCGCAGAGCGAGCCCATTAAGGGCACTCCAGTACGCGAAGCAGGCGATCTCGCCACTATCATCTATACGTCCGGAACAACCGGGAACCCGAAAGGCGTTATGCACTGCTTCGGCGCAATCTCGTATTGTGTGCTGGCAGTTACGCAATTTACGGGTCATCACGGGCGGGAACGTCTGTTCTCCTATCTTCCGCTCGCGCATATTGCCGAGCGCGCTCTTACCGAGGCCACGGCCATATCCGAGAACAGCGTCGTCAACTTCTGCGAGAATACGGCGACATTTCCCAGAGATCTGGAAGCGGCGCACCCCAGCGTCTTCTTCTCCGTGCCGCGCTTGTACGCCAAATTTCAGCAAAAGGTGTGGGAGAAGATGCCGGAATCGAGGCTCGAGATATTGCGGCACGTGCCCTTAGCGGGCGAACTCGTTCGCAAGGAGATCATTCGCCATCTGGGGTTGAGCACTGTGCGGCTAGCGGCGTCCGGTTCGGCAGGGATGCCAAGGGATCTGCTGCTCTGGTGGCGGCATCTTGGCTTGCCCTTGGCGGAAGGCTTCGGAACCACGGAGGCGGGGATCACCCATACCGCACCGGGCGGCGAGTTCCGGGCCGGCTACGTGGGCGTGGGCGCGCCGGGCGTTGAGACGCGCATTGCCGATAATGGCGAATTGCTGATCAAGAGCCCCATGAACATGCTGGGTTATTACAAAGAGCCGGAGATGACGCGGGCCACCTTCACCGAGGATGGCTTTATAAGAACGGGCGATCTGGGGGAACTCGATGGCGACGGCTGGCTCAAGATCATCGGCCGCATTAAGGAGCAATTCAAGACCAGCAAGGGCAAATATGTGCTGCCTTCTGGCATTGAAGCGATTCTCGGGCGGAATCCGGTCATTGAGGCTTGTCTAGTGCTTGGCGCCGATTGGCCCGCTCCGTGCGCCGCCGTCGTGCTCACACCGCAGGCCCGCCAGAGCGCCCAAACCGAGCGGGGAAGACACGCCTTGGAACATTCGCTACAGCAGATGCTGGACGCGGCCAACGCCAAGCTGGAAGATTATGAGCGTTTGAAACTTCTGGCCATCGTGGACGGCGGATGGACTATTGAGAGAGGGTTCCTTACACCCACGATGAAGATGAAACGGCCGGTTCTAGAGGCGCACTATGGTCCGCGCGTGGCGGACTGGATGGCACGAAATACGTCCATCGTATGGGACTCAGAGATTCCGGCTCACTCCACCATCAATTGACCCAAGGGCGCGAGTTCCAGCGATTGGAAGTCCATAAGGTTATGGCCGTATTCTTGGGCGGGCTTGATCTCCAGAACATACGAGCCAGCCTTGGCGAGTTTCAAAGTGCCGAGATCGAATGATTGATAGTGGTAGGCCTGACCGGTGGGAACCACTGTTCCTGTAACTGTCTCGCCGGCGATGGAGATTGTATAGCGGTTGCCTTTCGATTCTGCCGAGGCCGCATACGTGATCCGGACCGTATACTCGCCGGTCTGGCTTACCAAGAGATGCCAACGAGCAGCATCGCCTGGACCCGTCCACTTAGCGATGTGGAATTTTCCCTCTCGATTAAAGCGCTTCAGTGCCTTGCCCGAGGTTATCGCTGGGATGTAGTCGAGCAGAAAAGGCGCATCGCTGCCTTGGGTAATCTCAGTGGGAACCACGCGCGGAGGAGTATCTAACCGCATAACGAAGACCGTGTCGTCGGCGTTCGTCGCTCGCCCAGGTAGCGTAATCGCTTCTGTTCCGTTATCCCTCGTTACATTCAACTTGGTTTGAGGTTCGGCCAGCGGATAGGCTTCGAGTGCCGCATTCTCAAGGCCAGGAACGCGCAGCCTGTTATCGGCAGGCCAGCTGAACACGTGCAGATACACCAAGTCACCCTTTACCGTGGTGCGGCCCCAGGGCTGCTCGCGGATGGGACTGGCTGAGGTACCGTAGATGCTCTCCCCATTCACTTGCATCCACTCGCCCACTTTGTGGAGCGTTTCCACGCTGGGCGCCGGAACGGTTCCGTCCGCCATGGGGCCGATGTTGAGTAGATAGTTGCCGCCTTTGCCGACAATCTCAACCAGGCGATGGATCACTTCGCCCGGCGTTTTCCACTGTTGGTCGAACTTACTGTAGCCCCAAGTAGTGTTCATCGTTTGCGGCGTCTCCCAGGGCTCCGTCAATCCTCCGCTGGGCATGCCGTTATCGTTCATGTCCTGGTAGTCGCCCAACAGGTCCTGGCCGTAGCCGCCGACACGGCCGTTGATGAGGCATTGCGGTTGGATGGAGTGAACCAGATCCACGAACTCATGCGCATGCTCATTCGTGTCCATTCCGCGATCGAACCAGATGAGCCCGAGCGGGCCATAGTTGGTGAGCAATTCGCGAAGCTGCGGCTTCGATTTCTCATTCAGATATTTCGAGAAGTCCTTCTTAGAACGGTCGTAGTCCCAGTTGTTGCCGTAGCCGTTGGGATCGTCCCAATCTTCCCGGTGCGAGTAGTAAACGCAGAAGCGCATACCTGCCTTCTGGCAGGCTGCGGCCAATTCCTTCACCGGGTCGCGATGGAAGTCGGTCCATTCGGTGATGTTGTAGTGCGAGACCTGGGAGTGGTACATGGCGAATCCGTCATGATGCTTGGCCGTGAAGACCAAATACTTCATTCCGGCCGCTTTCGCCAGCGCGACCCACGCCTCTGCATCGAAGTTCACTGGGTTCAGATGATGCGCCATCTCGCGATACTGCGCGACCGGGATATTGAAGCGCTGCATGATCCATTCGGCCTCCGTGCCCACGGGAATTTGGTGGCCGTTCCACTCGCCC
>DATBEF010000192.1:0-17510 GCA_036269625.1 Bryobacteraceae bacterium
GGTGATCGCCTCAAACCGGAAATCATTGACGGGGTGTAAGTAAAACGGCTCCACCGTTTACACAGTTTGCGTTACAGCCTCTAAGCGCTAAGCTCATTGCAGAATTTCTGATCAAATCGAAAGATCAGTACCGCGCCAGGCTCAGCAATCCATATGTCCGTAGAGTCATGTCGGACAAGTGAACGGCATTCTCCCCGCTGCTGCCGAATAGCCGCCCTTCAGCCATTACCCCCCAGGGAACCTCCAACCCCCCGCCGCCGTCCAATAACCAGGCTGATTATCTAACCGCATCTCGCCCACACCGACTCCGCGCGCACCTTTCCAGCTAAACTAGTAGATACAGCTACCCCTATGCTCGATGACCTACTCGCCAAGGTTTTTGGCACCAAGCACGACCGTGAAATCAAGGCGATGCGTCCCCTGGTTGCGGCCATTAACGACCGGGAACCGGGCCTCAAAGCGCTCTCCGATGCCGAACTCGCAGCGCAAACCGTCGCCTTTAAGCAGCGCCTCGCCAACGGCGAGCCCCTCGATGACCTGCTGATTGAAGCCTTCGCCGTCTGCCGCGAAGCGGGCCGCCGCGTCCTCAACATGCGCCATTTCGATGTCCAGTTGATTGGCGGCATCGTCCTTCATCGCGGGCGCATCTCCGAAATGAAAACCGGTGAAGGTAAGACACTCGTCGCCACCTTGCCCAGCTACCTCAACGGCCTCACCGGCAAGGGCGTTCACATCGTCACAGTCAACGACTATCTCGCCCGGCGCGATTCGGAGTGGATGGGCCGCGTCCATCGCTTCCTCGGCCTCACTGTCGGCACCATTGTTCACGATCTCGATGAAGAGGAGCGCCGCGCCGCGTACGGCTCCGATATCACCTACGGCACCAACAACGAGTTCGGATTCGATTACCTCCGCGACAACATGAAATTCCGGCTGGAGGACTGCGTCCAGCGCGACTTTAACTTCGCCATCGTCGATGAGGTCGACTCCATTCTCATTGACGAAGCCCGTACGCCGCTCATCATCGCCGGACCAAGCGAAGAGTCGACCGACAAGTATTACCGAGTCAACCGCATCATCCCGCGCCTCGAACGTGGCGAAGTGATCGATGGCAAGGAGCCCGGCGAAAAGTACACCACCGGCGACTTCACAGTCGATGAAAAGCATCGCACGGTAGCTCTCACCGAAGAGGGCGTGCTGAAAGTTGAAAAACTGCTCGATACCGGCAACCTATATGACCCCGCCAATATCGAGATGAACCATCACGTGCAGCAGGCGTTGCGCGCGCATATTTTATACCTGCCCGATCGGGATTACGTTGTCCAGGAGGGCCAGGTCATCATCGTCGATGAGTTCACAGGCCGCTTGATGCCGGGCCGCCGCTGGAGTGATGGACTCCACCAGGCCGTCGAAGCCAAGGAAAACGTCAAGATCGAGCGCGAGACCCAAACTCTCGCCACCATCACCTTCCAGAACTTCTTCCGCATGTATAAGAAGTTGGCCGGCATGACCGGTACGGCCGATACCGAAGCCGCCGAGTTCGGCAAAATCTATAACCTCGATGTCACGGTTGTCCCCACTAACCGCACGTTGATCCGCATTGAGAATCCCGACGTTGTCTACCGGACCGAGGAAGAGAAGTTCCGAAATGCCGCGAACGAGCTCAAGGCTCTGCATGAAAAAGGGCAGCCCGTTCTGGTCGGCACCATCTCGGTCGAAAAGTCCGAGAAACTATCCGGCCTCTTGAAGCGGATGGGCGTGCGGCATGAAGTGCTGAACGCCAAGAATCACGAACGCGAAGCGCACATTGTCGCTCAGGCCGGACGCAAGGGCGCGGTTACGGTCTCTACCAACATGGCCGGCCGCGGTACCGACATTCTGCTCGGCGGCAACCCAGACTTCTTGCTCGAAGAACGCCTGAAGAAACAGAACCGCTCCGCCGACATGCTGCCGCCCGGTGAATTGGAAGATCTGAAAGCGCAGATCAAGAATGAGATTGAAGCCGAGCGCCAGGAAGTCATAGCGGTGGGCGGCCTTCATATTCTAGGCACGGAACGGCACGAATCCCGCCGTATCGACAACCAACTGCGCGGTCGCGCCGGCCGTCAGGGCGATCCCGGCAGTTCACGTTTCTATCTCTCGCTTCAAGACGATCTCCTCCGGATTTTCGGCGGCGAACGCATGCAGGGCCTGATGCTCCGTCTCGGCATGGAAGAAGACGTGCCGATCGAGTCCCGCCTCATCACCCGCCGCATTGCGGCCGCCCAGAAAGCCGTCGAAGCCCAGCATTTCGCCTCCCGTAAACACGTCCTCGAATACGACGACGTCATGAATAAACAGCGCCAGGCCGTTTACGGCATGCGGCGCCAGTTGCTTGAGGGCGCCAACCAAAAAGATCGCATTCTCGACATCGTGCGCGGTATCGTCGGCGCCTTCATCGACCTGCACTGTCCGGAAAATGCCCGCACCGATCAGTACGACCTGTTGGGGTTGCAAAACGCCGTCCTCAATCAATTTGGCGTACGCATCAACACCGAAGAGCTCATCAACCGCCCACGCATGGACGTGGAAGATCGAATCTATGACGAGTTGATCGCCCGCTACGGCGAAAAGGAAGCGATGATCGGGCCCGATCACCTTCGCGAAGCCGAGCGCATCATCATGCTCAACGTCATCGACAACCAGTGGAAAGACCATCTGCTGTCGATGGATCACCTCAAGGAAGGCATCGGCCTCCGCGGCTACGGGCAAAAAGATCCGCTCATCGAGTACAAGAAAGAATCGTTCACCATGTTCCAGGACATGATGGACCGCATCGAAGACGAGACCATTCGTTATCTGTTCTTCATGCGTATCGAGAGCAGCGGCGAAACCCCGCTCCCCTATCCGGAACCCGAAGACGATGACGAACCGGAGGACGATTCGGAGGCGGACTTGGTGTCCGTGTCCGCCGCCCAACGCCAGGAGGCTCAACGCCAAGCCGACCAGCAAGCGGCAGCGCAGCAATCCGTCCTTGACCTCACTCGTAACATCCATAAGAAAAAGGACCGCGAACTCGCCCAGCTCCAGCTAGCCGGCGGCGAAGCGTCCAGCCAGACCCAGACTGTCCACAAGGGGCCGAAGCCGGGGCGAAATGACCTGTGCCCTTGCGGCAGCGGAAAGAAGTACAAACGATGTCATGGAGCCGTTTAGCGCTCACCTCAATTCTGTTATCTAGCTTACTTTCGGGTGCCGACCTCCTCCCCCTTCATCTCGGTTCGTTTGGTAAAAACGCCGTAACTGATTCAAAACCCTCAGATTCCGCCGTCTGGCGCGAGATGGAGCTTATCCGGTCTGAATCGGCCAATTACGGTAAGCTGCACGTCACTGCCTATCAAATGAAGGACACCACCGGCGCTTTGGCAGCCTGGGAATGGCTCCGTCCCGCAAACGCCCGTCCCTGCGATTTGACCTCTTTCTGCGCCACGAATGGAACCCAAACCTTCGTCTTCGATGGCGGAGTCAACTACGTACTCGGTTTTAGCGGCGCCGCCATCCCCAAGCCCGAAGTGGACGCTCTACTGAAGGCCCTTCCAGATGTCCGCGAGACCTCGCTGCCGGCCATTCTGACCTTTGTCCCCCGGCAAAATCTGATCCCGAACACCGCCCGCTATATTCTCGGCCCGGCCGGTCTTCAAGAAGTCGCACCGGAACTCTCATCTGCCAAGCCCGGCTTCGAACAGGGAGCGGAAGCCCAATTGGCGCAATACAAAATCGATGGAACGCAGCTCCGGCTCGTGTTATTCGACTATCCGAATCTGGAAATGGCCCGTCTTCACCTGCCCAACTTCAGGCTGGTACCGGGCGCCTATGCCAAACGTTCCGACGTTCTGGTTGCCGTCGTGCTGGGCGCCAAGACCCCCCAGCAGGCCGATACACTGCTCAGCCGCGTTCAGTACGAGGCCAGAATCACTTGGAACGAAGTTCCCCCGCCCAGCCCCATTAAGCCTCTCTATCAGCTCATGTGGAACATCATCTACCTCAGCGTCATACTGTCCGGCTTATGCCTGATGGCCGGGTTAATGTATGCTGGCATGCGCATCTATCGCCGTAGGTATGGACAACTCGAAAGCGAAGAGGCCATGACTACCCTCCGTCTCGGAGGCAACTGAGATTCTTGCCTAAGTTGCTCAGCCAGCTTGACTTCTATCGTTTTCGATCGCAGTTTTCCACTTGTGGAAATGCGCTTTCCACACTTGTGGGAAAAACATCTTGGCGCGTAAATGGTTTTACTGGATCAACTTACGGGCACACCTCTCATGCCGGAAATTTGCCCTTGACTTCACCCTGCACTGGCCCTACACTCCAATCACAAACAGGTTTTGACGGTTGCGATACCGTCGGATCTGGTTCTCCCATCAAACGTAACCTCTGGTGCGCCAGAGGCCTGGAAACAGGAAGATTAATGCCCATTCGGAAGAATGGGCATTTTCTTTTCAGCATCTTATGAGGCCTCGGCCGACGAATTCATCGGAAACGCCTCAGACTTGGGCCCAGCGCCTCGAGGCCCTCCGGAACATCCCTCCGCTCCTCGGAATGGTCTGGCGAACCAGCCGTTCGTTGACTATCTGTACCATCCTGCTCCGCTTCATCGCCGCCCTTTTCCCCATAGCCACGCTCTGGGTTTCAAAGCTGATCATCGACTTGGTGGTTCGTACGATTCGCCATCAGACGGTCGATAGGACGATGATTTGGAAGCTCCTATTGCTCGAACTCACGCTCGCTGTGGCCTCCGATACCATCGCCCGTTTCATCAGCCTGGTCGACAGTTTACTCGGCGATAAATTCACCAATTTCGTCAGCATCCGCCTGATGGAGCACGCCACCTCGCTCGACCTGGTGTCATTTGAGGATCCGGTCTTTTACGACAAAATGGAACGCGCCCGCCGGCAAACCACGGCCCGCTTGGGAATGCTCGCCACCCTCGCCGGGATGGCCCAGCAGTTCCTAACCTTACTCTCCATGCTCTCGGCCGTCATCCTCTTCTCTCCCTGGCTGCTCCTGCTCCTTCTGGCTGCAACCGTCCCAGTATTCCTCGGCGAAACGCGTTTCGCCATGCTGAATTACTCCATCCTGTACCGCTATACGCCAGAGCGTCGCGAGCTCGATTACCTCCGCTGGCTGGGGGCCAGCAACGAGAGCGCCAAAGAGGTCAAGATCTTCGGCCTGGGAAACTACCTTTCCGGCCGTTCGCGTGCCCTCTTTGAACGTTTCTATGCCGAGAACAAGCGTTTGGCGATCCACCGGGCTATCCATGGAGCGTTCATCAATCTGGTTCCCACCGGCGGCTACTACGCCGCTTATGCTTTCATCTTGCTGCGTGCCCTCGCCGGCGCGCTCACGGTTGGCGACCTGACCTTGATCGCCGGAGCCTTTTCCCGCGCCCGAAATATCATGGAAAGCTTGGTCAGCGGATTGGCTGGCGTTTCGGAACAAGCTTTATTTATCAAAGACTTGTTCGACTACTTCGAAACCAAACCCTCCATTGCCTCGCCGCCGAACGCATTACCCGCTCCCCGTCCGATTCGGGAGGGTTTCGATTTTCAGGGTGTCTCCTTCGCCTACCAGGGAGCTTCGCGCCTATCGCTCAGCAACATCACTTTCCGCTTCGAACCGGGCGAACGGATCGCGCTCGTCGGCGAGAACGGGGCAGGGAAGACCACCTTGGTGAAGTTGCTGGCTCGGCTATACGATCCAACGGAAGGCCGAATTCTCCTTGATGGCATCGACCTCAGGGAGTACAGCGTGGAGGACCTCCGCCGCGAGATCGGCGTCATCTTTCAGGACTACATGCGATATGACATGTTAGTCTCTGAAAATATTGGCTTTGGCAGAATCGAACAAGTCGAAGACGAGAGCCGCGTCGAGCGCTCCGCCGAGAAAAGTCTAGCCGCTCCGATGGTTCAAAAACTCCCCGATCAGTATCGGCAGATGCTCGGCAGACGATTTGAAGGCGGCGTCGATTTGTCCACTGGCCAGTGGCAGAAAATCGCACTCGCCCGCGCTTACATGCGCGACGCACAGATCCTGATCCTGGACGAACCGACCGCCAGCCTCGACGCCCGTGCCGAGTTCGAGGTCTATCAGCGATTCGTCGATCTAACCGCCGGAAAAATGGCCGTTTTGATTTCCCACAGGTTTTCCACAGTTCGCATGGCCGACCGCATCCTAGTCCTGGAACAAGGCCGAATCGAAGAACAAGGCTCCCATCGCCAATTGCTCGCTCTCGGCCGAAAATACGCCGAACTCTTCGAACTCCAAGCGGCAGGCTATAGGTAAAAGCTGGATCGACTACCGTTTGATGTAGCCTTTGCGCAGCACATCGCCGGTGGCATCATCGAGTTCGACCCGGACGATTGCGCCCAACCCTTTCGCGTTCGAATGAATCTCCCAGCGGGAGCCAGTTCCAAACCAGCGTTTCCGAAGCCGGACCCGAGGCGGATCGACCCAAGCCCAACCCGCTTCCGCCGCAATTTGCCGCGCTTTGGCAATCGCTTCTTCTTGAGTCATGTTCAGAGCGAGGGCGCCGGAGTAGGCGTTGGCGCCGGTCCGGGCGACGGGGTTGGTTGCTGTTGAGCTTGCGGTGACGGTCGCGGCATGGGTCCCGGTACAACCTGCACCCTCAGTTGATAACCTCCGACCACGATATTTCCAATGGCCACTCCCTCACTTCCTATATCTCCCCAGGTAACGTAGCCGCCATCTATCGGGAACGTGACTGCTCTCACAGCCTGCCCAATTCCATTGACCCGCAGTTGTCCATAAAACTCCGCCGCCGTCTCCTCCAAGTAACGCAACAACGAGGATCGCCAGTAGGCGCTCGCCCGCAGTCCCGCTTGCAGGCGTTGCAAAACGCGCAGTTTTGGCGCGAGGAACGAATGCACCGATTCGTGATAGTAAGTGATCTGCTGTTCACTGAGCGTTTGCGATCGTGTGACCGAGATATTGCCGTACCAATCCGTTTCACCCAGTGCTCCGCTCGGCAGTGTCATTGGATAACTGACAGTGGGCTTATAAAACGGCCCTTTTCCAGCGGGCGGCGGGCCGGGATCGGGAAGCCCCGGATCGATGGTTGGCTTACCGCGCCCAATAACATCCTTCGCGCTCTTATGCAGCAGGACGGCGGTGACCAGGTCGATTCCGCCCGTTACCACGGCCTTCGCGAAATACTGAGCCGCCGCTTCCAGATCTTGATCCGTTTTCGCGTTCAATGCTCCCGTTGCGAACCGATACAAATCAACCGCCACGTCTTTGACCGACCAGCCCAACAAGATGAATCCGCCGGCTAGAAGAATGATGTCGACGATCTCGCCGACGCCAAAAAATTGTGACCCGGCCCAAGCGACTAGAGTGGCGGTAATGATCGCCAGAGAAGTTGGCGAAAGAAGCGCCATCACCGCCTGCCCTAATTGGGCCGGCATATATTTCACAGATCGTTTAATCGCTTCCGCGATCTTGTCCTGAGCAGACATGCGCCAAATATCGGCCATCCATTCACCTCGAAAGCATCGATGTCTTGTTTAACACTAGTTTCGGCAATTGGACTCAGGCGTTAAGCCAGCGTGACACCTGGAAGCGTGAATCTTCGGTTAAAGCGCGGAAATTCTCAGGCTGGAAGCTTCACCAGTGCACCACCACGGTCTGCGTTTGCCATCCCTCTCCGTCTCGAAACTTCACCGTCACGCTGTTCGCCGTCGAATCCGCGCCCTCAACCGTCACATTTTTGCGATGCCTTCGCAAGGCGAGCACATGCGTAGTTCCCGGCCAACCTTCCACGGTCAGTGAAAGCTCGTGCGCGTCCCGATGCTCGTCCACTACCTTCATTCGGCGCGTGCTCGACCCTGGCTCCGGCAAGTCCTGCGGCAGTTCGATCTCAGCTCCAGGCAGCGGAAGCGTTAACTGTTCACGCGTCCGGGCCGGGTGTTCGCACACAGAATGCTCCCCTGCCTCATGTGCCAGACAGAAGACCGCCGGAGCCGGCGAGGTTGCCGTAATAACCAGGCTTTCTTTCGACCGTAGCATCTCCACTTTCAAGCGCAGCGGGCCTAGCGGGACTTGCTGGACCGATACTTTTTCCCAACTCGCGGGTAGATGCGGGGCCACCCGCAGCGTCTTCCTCTCGGCATCGGCTTCTATGCCCAGCAGACCGCGAATGCCCGGACTCAGCACCATCGCCGATGACCACAATTGGTGCGAACTGCTACGGCCCATCGGTTGAAAAAATGCACCCGAAAGCAGCTCCGTGACTGCGCCCAGATCTTGCTCAAACGTCAGGTGGGCGTTTTGCATTAGGTGCGCGGTTCCGCTCAACGGCCGCCCCGCTCGAAATTCGGCGAGCGACACCCACCCGGTAAACAAAGGCCAAACCGACCCCTGGTGATAGCTGATGGGATCGTATATATCCTCATCTTTACCCACATCGCGCGTCCCCCAGTCGGTCGAGAACTCGTTCGAAGCCCAGCGCGACAACATGGCGCCCGAATTAGGCAAAGTAAGACGCCCGGACCACCAAGCCACGGCCGGAAATATCGTCGCCCGGGTGTCGAGCGTTCCATCGGCGTTCCGGCTGAACGCATAGAAATGTTTGTCGCTATCGAAGTACTCGCTGGCTAGCTTCGCGCCGATTTTATTAGCCGCTTCTTTCGCGGTTGACGATAGCTGCTGATTCCCCAGCAGCCGGGCAAGGCGGCTCATCGATTCAGTTGCCTGCTGGTCCAGAGCCGCCAGATAGACCTCCTGATGAGGCATGCTGGGCATCCACGACTCCACCCAGCCGGTTCCTTCGGTGTTTTCATAAATTCCATCGCCGTCCGAGTCGTGCGCGCGCAGGAACGTGTACGCGTGCTCAATCGAGTCCCAATGGCTTTTCAGATAAGCGATATCGCCGCTCGCCGAAACGTAGTCATCCATCGCCATGATCGCCAGCGGAGTGGAATCGGCCGACGCGTACCAATACGGCAGGCTCTTCCAATCAACCAGTCCGGCCGTTTGCGAAAACTCGTGCATCATCTTGCCGTCCTCCCGTTGTCGAGCGAACAGGAAATCGAGAGCATGCCGTGTCAGCGCAAAGTCCCCATACGAGTTCACGGCGTATAGCGTCCACAGCGTGTCGCGCCCGAAAAACCACCCAAATCCGGGGCGCGCAGAATCGCCCGACGAATAATAACCGGCAACCATTCCGGTCTCGTCACCGAACTTCACCTGCATCTGGTCAATGGACACGATCGCCCATTGCACAGCTTGGTTGAACACCGGGTCCGGCGAATCCACTTGGAGGCTCCGGCTCAGCAGTTGCCGATAATATTCCTGCGTCGACGCAAACAATTCCGGTACCGAATGGTTTAATGACGTCAACGCCCCGGCGAAGTCGTCGTGCTCTTTCCCCAGCGCGATCAGCAGCGGGAAAAGCCGATTGGCATCGTGTGCCGGGTCGAAATTCAATTGGAACTGCAGCGGATAAAAACGTGGACGCTCCTGATAGGGCTGCAGAATGCCGGATTGCGCGCCTGGAATCGCAACCGCAGCGGCTAAATCGGAGCTGTTGGTATGAAGCACGTAATAGCCAGAATCGCCTTGCGCGATCCACTCCGCGCTCGGCCGGCCGAAGTTGGGCGCCGGCCACATCCGTTCAACCACCGGAGTGAAGCTGAAGGTCAATTTCATCGGGCGCACCGACGCGAACTCAAAGAGAATGACCGGAGGCGCACCATCGCCGCCGCGTGAGGCGAACATATGTTGACGGATCGTGAACGCCGCATGCGAGTACGTAATCGTCGTCCGCCCCGGGTTGACTTCGATTGCGCCTGGAAGACTGTTTACGTCAATGGGCACCGGATAACCTTTCAACTCCGCTGTGATGCGCAGATGAGACAGCACCTTTACAGGAAACACCCACGCTTCGCATTCGCCGTCCTGCTGGCCGAAGATGGCGCCATGTTCGCCCGCGACCGTGAATGGCTTCGCTGGGTCGGTGTTGCGAACTATCGCAATCGGGCTCGATCCCATCGGAAAGCGCTCTGTCGGTTCGAGAGCGGAAGCGCCAAAGGCGCGCGATGCCAGAAGGACGAATGGGATCGCAAGAAAGACACGGAGTCTCATCGGTGAACAAGTTATCAAATGGCTTTCCGGCCACAGATTGTTACCGTGTGCATACAAAGAAACTTATTGACATTTAACGCTTGAACACTTCATACTCACTGTTAACTCAAAGTTCATCAGGGGATCGTAAACGCGCTTCGTTTGCGCTGCTGTTCTGTGCTCCACGGCTGAGCGCGCTCAGGAACTTGCGGTCGCTCAATTTCGAGGAGGTTAGACCCTGGTTCGCAGCCGTAGTCTCATAATTTTCTTTTTGTCCGCATGCTGCGCAGCCGCGCAGAATCCAACTGCCGACTTATTGCGCCAGCTTGTGCGCATCGATAACAGCAACCCGCCGGGTAACGAAGGCAAACTCGACGAGTTACTGGCCGCCAAGCTGAAGCCGCTCGGTTTCGAGATCGACATAATTCCCACGCCGCAGGCGGGCAAATCACACCTGATCGCGCGCTTACGAGGCGATGGAAGCGAGAAACCGATTCTCCTGGCATCGCATGGCGACACGGTTGGCGTGGAACGCGACAAGTGGACTGTCGATCCTTTTGCCGGTCTGGTGAAAGACGGATATCTCTATGGCCGTGGCGCCATCGACTTCAAAGGCGGCATCGCTGTTTTCGCCGAAGCGGTGATGGATCTAGCCAAGAACAAAGTGCCGCTGAAGCGCGATGTCATATTTCTTATCGAGGCTGATGAAGAAGGCGCGCAGTACAACACTTCCTGGTTAGCGGAAAAGAACTGGGACAAGATGGACTGCGAGTTCGCCCTGAACGAGGGCGGCTGGATCATGCAGCGGCCAGACGGCAAGGTCCGGTATGTCAGCATTTCAACCGCGGATAAGTCCGGCGTCACACTAGTCATCACCGCGCACGGCACATCGACGCATTCCTCGATGCCGCGTCCTGACAATGCCATCTTTCGTCTCGCCAAGGCGCTGGTGAAAATTTCCAACTACGACACCAGGCCCGAGTTGACTGCCAGTACGAAGCAGTTTTACTTGACATTAGCTAAGACCAGCGAACCGCCCATGTCCACTTACTTCTATAACTTGGTCAACAGTAAAGATCCGGCCTTAGTGGAGCAGGCAGATCGCGAAATTAGCAAAAACGTTTTACTACACGCGATTATGCGCAACACCATCGCGCCGGTGCTGCTGAACGCCGGCTTTCGCGGCAATGTAATCCCCGGATCTGCCCAGGCGACCATCAATTTCCGAACGATTCCCGGAACCAAAGCTGAAGAGTTGATTGCGGAAATGAAGAGTGTAATCGGCGACCCTGATGTTGACGTTGCTCTTCCGGCCGGTCCCGAAAGCGCTCTATTTGCCAAGTACATGAAGCTGATGCAGGGCATGAAGGAATCGCCTACCGACACCAAGCTCTACCAAACTCTTGCCAAAACCGCCGATGCCGAATGGAGCGCGCCCGTTACTCCTTACCTGTTTCAGGCCGGGACGGATGCTTTCGCCTGGCGGAGCCGCGGCATACCCGTGTACGGGGTCTACCCGTATCCGATCACAGATGACGATTTGAGCCGCATGCACGGAAACGACGAACGAGTACCAGTGAAATCGCTTGAGGAAGGAACGAAATGGATCTACGACACGCTAGTGGAGGTCGCCGGCAAATGACTGCGCGGAGAAATTGGTGCGCGGGGCTGCTGCTTGCAATCGCAATATGCCTCCCGTTGATGGGGCAGGAAACTGGTATCTCCGGGCGAGTGACCGATCCTTCAGGGGCAACAGTGGCCGGGGCTAGCGTAACCGCGACCGGCGAGGACGGTTCAAAATTCAGCACGGCCACGAATGCTTCAGGCGTGTACCAGTTTCCGGCGCTGCGCGCCGCCGCGTATACCTTGCGCTTCGAAGCTCCGGGCTTCGCTCCGGCCGAGCGCACCCTGACTGTGCTCGTCGGGCAAGTGGCTTCTGTCGATCTCGCCTTGCAGGTTGCATCCACCAGTTCGGCGGTGAATGTTGAAGCCGCTGCTATCGCCGTCGATACTTCCAGTTCAACCGTAGCCGGCGATGTAAGTCCCACGGAGGTTCGGAAGCTGCCTCTGAATGGACGTAATTATCTGCAACTTGCCATGATGGTGCCTGGCATTACCAGCAACGACGTCACGAACTCACCGTTGGGCACGACCGATAGCGGCAAGATCCAGATCAATGTTGACGGCCAGCAGGTCACACAGAATGCCGCTGCCGATTCCTTTGGCGAGCCCCAATATAGTCAGGACGCAATCGATCAGTTTCAAATCATTACGAATCGATTTGATGCAACCCAAGGACGTTCCTCGCGGGTTCAGGTGAACGTTCAAACCAAGTCGGGTACGGACCAATTCCACGGCACCTTATATGGCTATTTCCGTAATAGTGAATTTAACGCCTCCGACCCGGTAGCCCACAAGGTGCTGCCATTTTCAGATCAACAGTTCGGCGGAACCGTCGGCGGCCCGATCCTCAAAAATAAATTGTTTTTCTTTTTCGCTTACGAAGGTGAGCGACAGCCGAATACCGTTTTTGCTACACCTACAGGATTCACCGGCGAGTCATTTTCGTTTGCTAACCAATTGCGCACGAATAGTTACCTTTTGCGCACCGACTATCAACTCAGCAACGCACATCATATCTCGGTAAGAGCCACCGGCTACACCTGGTCCGTGCCGTTTAATAATGTGACTGGAACTTCATCTCCCACTCGCGCGACCGACTCGACGCGAACCAGTTATTCTATTCTCGGAACGTGGACTTGGACGGCCTCGCCTGCCATGGTAAACGAACTCAAGGGCGGCCTGAACCACTTCGATTGGCAAAATACGCCAATTGTCCAAAGTCAGGAATACGACCTGCCGGGTGGAATCACCGTTGGCGGACCGTATAACTATCCGCAGCATTTTATCCAAAGCACTCAGCAGTACCGTGACGACATGTATCTGCTTCACAACGGTCACAGCGTCAAGGTTGGCGGCGAATACTTGCGCACCAAGTATTCGGGCATTTTTCAGCAAAACATCCGTGGAAAGGCGACATCGTTTGCTTCCGGCGTAAGCTCGCTGAACTATGACGCAATATTCCCGACCTGGAACGATCCCTCTACCTGGAATATTGCTGCGCTAAGCCCTTATGTAATCTCGTTCGTACAAGGCTTTGGCAATTTCAATATCAATATTCCGACAAATGCCTTTGCTGGCTGGATTCAAGATGATTGGAAATTAAATTCCAAACTAACTTTTAATATGGGCCTCCGCTACGATAACGACCTTGGCATCTTCGATCCCACTCTAAGATTGAAGAGCGGCCTGCAAACGCCGGATTACAACGACAACTTGATGTTCCAGCCTCGTTTTGGATTCGCATATGATCCATCTGGCGACCGCAAAACGGTGATCCGTGGGGGCGCTGGAATTTTCCGTGCGGATATTCAGGCGAACCAGGTCATTGATCAACAGATTTTCAATGGCCAGAGTTCTCTTCAGCCCTCCGTGCAAGTGGGGGTCAACGGAGTTACGGGTATCAATCTGAATGCGCCGTTTGGCAGTACGACCGGTGCAGAATTCCTCTCTGGCGCCGTGCCGATCAACGCCCAGGCCATTCAACCGCTCGGTCCCACCGTACGGACTCCCTATTCGTTGCAGATGAGCCTCGGCCTCGAACGGCAGATTTCAAAGACGTGGACCGCTTCGGTGGACTATGTCCATTGGCGTGTCTATCACGACTGGATTCGACAGGATGCAAATGAAATCTACAATCCTGTGACCGGCTACAACGTAAAGGGGGCGGTCTTGAACCACGTCTACACGACAATTAATCAGTTCATCACGCCGGATGCTGCCGGGTCGCAATACGACGGGCTGCAAGCCTCCATCCAGCACCGTTTTTCACAGAACATCTCTGCTTCGGCGGCATACACGCTCTCACGCCTTAAGGATTCGACGACAGGGGCCTTTTACTATCCCAATAACCAGTTTGACGTGGCCAACGAATGGGCGAATTCACCCGATGATCAACGCCACACTCTTACCATTGCAGGAAGTTATCTCTGGAAATGGGGCATCTCGTTGAGTGGATCCTTCCACTACGGTTCCGGGCAAGCTTACCAAGTCACGGCTACCGGGAACCCATTTAGCTCAACCGTGCAAACTGACCGTATCTTCTCGGCTACGGCGAAGTATTACGGCTCGGCTGTTAGCCAAATACTCATCGCCGGCACTCCTTACAACATCGTGGCGCGCGATTCCTTCTATGGTCTTCCGATCGAGCGCGTGGACTTGCGGCTTTCGAAGACATTCACTGTGAAGGAGCGCTTCCGCTTGATCCCAATCGTAGAGGCCTTCAATCTCTTTAATCACGCCAACTTCGGCGGGTACAACACGGTGATAACCGCTTCCTCGTTTGGATTGCCCGCCCAGAACACCGATCTGGCATATGCTGCCCGCATGCTCCAATTTGCCGGACGCTTCGAGTTCTAGAATCGAGTTTCGGGAGGAGTTGCAGTTTTGAAGCAGTTGCTGTTCCTGATCCTCTCGGCGTCCGCCTTGCATGGTGCCTCGCCGAGTTGGATCGACTTAGTCTCACCCATCATCACACCTGCTGAAAAGAAGATTTATCTCTCGCTACAGCCGGAAGCCCGCGCGAACTTCGAGGAGAACTTCTGGGCCAGTAAGTCGATCACCCGCGAAGAGTATTACCAACGTCTTCAATATGTGGATGCCATGTTCGGGTCAAAAAAGATCGGGTCTGGCCTAAATACTGATCAGGGCCGCGTGTATTTATCGCTGGGGCCCCCGAGCCATGTCACACACATCGCCTCCTCGCGCATTTTTGTTCCAATCGAGATTTGGTATTACGACACGGTACCCGCGATCCATCTGACCACCGAAGTACACCTGATCTTTTATCAGAAGAACTCGCTCGGATTGTTCAAGCTGTATTCGCCAAACCTCGACACGGTCCGCGCTCTGCTGCTGCCGGAATCGGCAACGATCAACATGTTCGGCCCGAACGACACGATCACCGAGGCCAGCATCCGTCAAAATTTGACCACTAGTCCAACGGAAGACGAAATCGTAACCGCGGCCGTCAACGTAGCGAGTGGCATCACTTACGAAGCCAACGATACGATCCTGGGCGAAATCACATCGCCCCTGTACACCCTGGGCAAGCCTCAGCAGACCGATGTGAAATCGAAATTCATTGTGTCCCGGCCCAAACTGGATACTCTCGAATCTCCTTCGCCGTATGGGGGTTCGCAAGTAGACATGCGGTTGAACGTTAGTGCGGTCCGGCAAATCAACATCCAGGTGCTCGAAGGTTTGGTAATGGTCTATCAAAATGAGGTACACCTGCATCTGCCAAAAGTGCAGCCGATTGAATACACGCATCGGCTCGATTTGCTGCCGGGCACCTATCGCGTGGTGTTTACCGTCGATGACAAGACCTACGCGTACGCATTGGATGTAAAGGACGATGCGCAAGCGAGCGAGATTTATCGCGCCGATGCCGCGGGTGATGTTGCCCGCCGTCAGACCCCTTTCGAATTTGAAGGGAAGCAGTGGGATCTGAACATCGAGGGAAGGTTCGCGATCCTGGCCGTTCCTCAGCCCTGCACCGTGACCTGGATCGTTCGTCGCGGCTTGGAGGTGCGGTGGCGCTCGACGAGTGAGGCCCAGCAGGTTGCGTCTGTCGAGTTGCCGAGCAGCGGTTATGAACCCGGCGTCTATCAATTGGAAGCGCGGCTGGAGGGAAAAGCGGGCGGGGGCTCGCGAACAATTGATTTCTCCATCGGACAGGAGAAGCGCCCGGCAGTAAGCACCACTGTCGTGTCGTTCAACGCGAATCTGGCACCCGCATTGCGGTACGCCTCGATCGGCCACCAATGGCTGCTTCGAGGAAATCTGGACCAAGCGCGCCAAAGCCTCCAGGCATCGCTTAATAAGGGGCTGACCGATGCGGCACAAATCGAGCTAGCTCGCGTCGATGCGCTCGCCGGCAGGCTTGATTCCGCTCGCGACCGTTTGCGCATTGTGCTCGCAACCCAACCGAAGAACTTCGAAGGGCTGTCCGTAATGGCCTATGTCGAAACCAAATTCCAGGACTATGGGGTTGCGGCCGATTTTTATCGACGCGCTCTGGCCGTGCAGGACTCACCAGCCATCCGCGAAGCGCTCGCGAGTCTGCCGAGTCATTAACAGCTGCTTGACGCATGAAGTGAACCCCAAGAGCGGGACGATCTCCGAACCTGGCCCTCAGCTACCCACAGTTACCTCGATTGTTTGGGCGGCTGCCGCCCGATCTCCGCCAGCACGCGATCGATCGCCGCGAGAACCACCGCGGGATTCTCGAGCTGAATAAAATGTCCGGAATCCGGAACAAGCTGGTTGTGTCCGCGCGTGGATAACGCAGCATAGGCGTCATGTCCGGACGCGAGAGCCCGGAAATACTGTGCCGCCTGTTCACGCACGTCGGCGGGCATATTCGGCGGCATGGGGTGTCGGCCTGAGGTCAGCACGATCAATGGCATGTCACCGTAGCTGCGCTGCGGATTGATCACCTCGCGCCCGCTAAAGGGACCATTTTCAATTGCTGAGGCCTGGGTGAGTAATCTCGCCGGATCGGCATTGAGCTGTGTAAGGCGCTCCGACAGGCGTGCCAAGGCGTCAGGCAACGGCTGGGCCGTGCACTGGTCGAACCCTGGCGTGCCGCGTTCCAGCGCGCCGCTCCGAAGCCCAGCAACACAATGGCGCAGCCGCTCCACATCCGCCTTTGGCGCCGCGTCGCCGAACGCCGCGAATTTCGGCGCGACACGTTCCCTGATCGCAGTTTCATCGGGGATGGAGGGATCCACCAAGACCATTCCGACCACGGTCCTTTGATGCTGGCCGGCAAACTCCAGGGGGACGAAGGCGCCGGCGGAGTGCGCGACCATCACGTAGGGACCATCAACGTGCGCTCCCTTCAACGCCGCTTCGAGATCTTCGGTCTTGTGAATGGCGTCCTGCGGCTCGGGGCTCGGGCTGCTGAAGCCGAGTCCGGCGGGATCCCACGCGCAAACGCGTGTTCTGCGTGAAAGTGGACTCTGAATCCGGTTCCACACAACCGACCAGCCTCCCAACCCTGCCGTCAGGACGACGGTCGGCGAGCCTTGCCCCAGACAGACGAGATTGATCGTGCGCCCTCCCACGATGGGGACCAGGCGCTGGGGGTTAAGGTATGGAGCGATTTCCTCGGGAAGTTCGGCCTGAGGCGACGCTGCACTCGAAATGACGGTCAAGAGAATCAAACTCACGGTCGCAAGAAGACAACGCTCGATCGGGGACGTGGCCCCGTAGTGTTCGATAGGATTGCCGTTGACAGTCGTTTTGAACGAAGTCTTGTTCCCGTTCAC
>DATBEF010000201.1:0-27953 GCA_036269625.1 Bryobacteraceae bacterium
CAGTTCGGTCAAGTTGCCGACATCGTGAACACGGTCGTGCTTGGAGTCGTAGTAGACCAGATGGCCGTCGCCACCGTGGTTTGCGAGTCCGGCGTACACTTTGCCGTCACTGGCCGCGAGAAGGGCGGCCCAGTTGCCGTCCATTTCTGCGAGGCCGGGAAAAACACGATGTTCCATGCGCACGCTGGTCTGTTTCGCCGATAGTGCGGCCACGCCAGCGCAAGCAGTCAAGAAAGTACGCCGCTGCATTGCGCGAGCCTCAGATCCATTCCGCCGTTGCGATGGCGTAAGTGTCGACCTGCGGAACAGTGAAGGTGACAGCGGCGTCTCGAGAGGATGCGCTTAGCTCCTGCTTGCCGGCGAAATCCGGACTATAGAGATGGACCGAAGAGACTCGCGAGCTATTCGCGCATCGACAGGTCAATCGTATGTTGTGGAGCGGGCCGCGGTGAGCTTGATAGTTAACCAGGTGGATCGCGTGCAAGCGCGCTCCAGAAGGGTTACCGAGCTGCTGCTCAACTGCGTTGGCGACCAGGTGAGGCTGCCCTTCGACCTGAACGCTGGGTGCGCCGTTCCGCGCCCATGCCATACCTTCCAGGAACTGCGCGGCGTTCGCGGGATTCTTCCAGAAGCGGTTGTCAACTGTGAAGTAGGCGTGAAACTCGGGCAAAGCCCCGTCGAAGCGTAACGAAGGCAGAAAGAAGACGCGCCCGCGCCCTACCTCTTTGCGTTGTTCCTGCTCCGTTGGGCTGTGCCGCTGAGGCTGAGCATCGACAAGACCGGCCAACCCGGGAGTTACGCGCTCGCGCCGCCACTGATCGTACAAGCCGGATGCTCCGATGACCACCAAGCCGCCGCCGGCCGCGACAAAGTCTCGAATGTTCTGGATTTGAGAATCCGACAGGCACTCGGAATCCGGCAGCACAACGACGCGGTAGGGCGCGAGGTTGTTCAAATGTTGATCGAAGATGAGGTGGAACGGCACGGCCGCTTCGATGAGCGCCTGCTCGGACAAGATGGCGCTCAATTGGCAGCGCGGTTGGTTGTAGGCGATGGAAGCGTAGGAGCGGAGTACGGCGACATCGGCCAGATCACGCGTCTGATGAAAGAGCTGCCGATTGGTTCGATAGAAGGCGATGTATTTCCTGCTCGCCGGGGTGAGCGGATAGACACCTCCGAAGCCGATGGTTTGATTGAACGCGAGACATTCCGCCAGGGCGAGTTCATCCTTATCCGTATAAGTGAACAGCACGTTGTTAAATGTGCGGGCGAGTTTGTAGCTGCGGATTTTGGAAACTAAGCGGCCATCGTCCTCAAGGCCCGGTACGTTGGGTTCTTCCGTCCAGAAGGCTTGGGTGAATGGAAGAAAGCGAGCATGATCCAGGCCGGCAGCCCAGGCGCGGTTACCGCCGGTGATGCCGTGAGGGTTCACTTCAATCACAACTTCCGGATTGAGCGACTTGGCGTAAGCTGCCATCTGGTGGAGAGCGTCGGCCATGAGTTGGCAACGGAAGTCGATCCACTCCTGAATGGCCGGATCTGAGATGATGCGCAACTTCTCAGGCGGGTTTGAGGCGTTCCAATCCGGCGGATTGACGTAGTCGATATTGGAAAAGCCGAAGCGCTCCTGGCGTTGTGGGGCAGTGTACTTGGTTCGCAAGCGATCGCGGAAACCGTTCACGCACCAGCGGCAGTGACAGGAATCGGGCTCGGCGTTCAGGTCGAAATTGTCGAAATGGATGAAATCGGTCTTGACCTCTTGAACCGCGAATCTCACGATTTTCTTGAGGTAATCGAGATATTCCTGATTTTTGAAGCAAGGACGGTAGCGATACGATTGCTGAAAGCCGTAGGTCAGGAGGATGGGACGTCCTAGAGAATCGCGCTGCACCCAATCTTTGGCGCGGGGCTCTTCGGCGAAGAACGTCTCGTACATCAGGGTGTTCCACTGGATGTAGGTGTCGATCTTCATGCCCAGGCTGTGGGCAAAGACGGCAGCCCGAACGGTATCCTGCATCTCGGGCATTTCGGCAGCCATGCCGAAGCCCTTGTAGAGATGGGTGTGAAAGACCTCGACGCCTGCGTTTTTCAGGCTGCGGATCACGTCTTCGCTTTGGGCCTTTTCGTACTGTTCCCGGGCATCCAGCGACTGGCCGCCGCGCCGCACGGCGAACAGATAGGGTTCGTGAGTGCCTCCGGCGTCGATGATGCCGTCGTCCATCCAGTGGGCGCGCGGTAAAGCGTCTTCGCGCTGAGGCGCCGCGAGCCCGCTATTCAGGGCAACCATGCCGGAGGGCAGCAGTTCCAGAAACTCACGCCGCCTCATACAAGCCTCCGGAAGTTTGGAGCATTCGGAAACGGCCGGCGCCCGCCCGCTGAAATGCTTCTTCTGTCATCGAATAGCATTGCCTCATTGTTTCGAAGTCGACCGGGCGCTTCATATGATCGACCGGGCTAACCAGAGTGAGGGTGCGCCCGGCGAGTCCGGCCGCCACTTCGGGCAGATCGAAATGCTTCAGAATGCCAGGGACGAAGATGCCCGTCGGATGCGTGTAGCGGTCCACTCGCGCCAGAGAGCGATAACTGAGGAGCCCGTGCTCGATGGTGAGATCGGAAATACGTTCGTCCAGAACCGCTGCACAGAGGACCCACAAAGCGCCGGCGCCCTTTCCGGCGACGCGGAATTTTCGCTTGTCCACGTCGGCTCGGCCGAGCGCGTAGTCTACGCTTCTGATCACATCTTGTACTCGCATACCAAACAGACTCTCGTCCGCGTACCACGTCATATAAGTGATAGCTGTCTCGACGTCAAAGAGTTGCCGGAATTCGCCCGGCCACTCGCCGGCGGGACTGTGCGGCGGGTTCGTTTCGCCGACGCCTCGCACATCGCAAGCAATCACCATCTGGCCCATACGAGCTAGCCGCTCGTACAGCCCGAACTCCATTCCGTCAGCCTGTTTCCCGGCGTCGTTGAATACCAGCCAACAGGGATAACTGGCGGCCTTTTGCTCAGGGATGAAAACCCAAGTGGGAATGTAGATGCCGGGCTCCGAGAGGAATTCGATTTTTTCCACTGAGTAGCCTTTGCGAGGCGTGGTCACGAGCAACCTCGGATCGAGCGGTGTGGCGCCGCCCTGGTACCGAAGCAGCATCGCCAGCTCATTCTTCAGTTCGGCGGGCGTCCATTCGCGTTTCGGCGGGAGGCTCGCCTGCCTTTTCAAGATGAGGCTGAAGATCGTGTCGCCTATTTGGGAGTACCGCAAGGAACCGTTCGGCGTACAGTACAGTGTTTCCTGTTTCTCAATTGCGAAGTCGGGCTCGCGGTTGGGCCCGGGGGTATCACGCAACCAACGGCAAAGCCACTGCGTGGTGGCCAGGCGAAGTTTCGGAGTCCAAGCGTGCGGATCGTTCGCTTCTCCGGTGGCGAATCGGTCCGCAACTCCGAGCTGCGCATAGCGACTGTGAATCTGGCCGGCGGCATGATTGAACGCCGGATGGTATTGCTCGATCAAGGCCAACAAGGGGCGCGGCGCGATAGCGATGTGCAGATCGGGCATGTCGACGCCGTACTTGGCTCCGGGAAAATAGTTCTGTTCGACGTCGGCGGGCCCCACCTGGCGCTCGGATCGTATGGCGATGGGCCAACGGTTTGCGGTACCGCCTTCATTTACGACGGCGCACTTGACGCGCTCATCGAGCGCGCTGATAAACAGCGTCAGCGTGCCGCCGCCGGAATGCCCGGCGCAGGCAATTCGCTGCGGATCGACCTCCGGTCGAGTTTGAAGATAGTCGATGGCGCGCATGCCGTCCCAAACACGGTAGTGGGTCAGATCCTCTCCCATAAGGAGCAGCAGGTGGCCCGGCATGGAATGCTCATAGACCGATCCGTCGGCTACTTCAGTCTGGCCTGTTTGGGGATTCCAGTATTGGCGGCGCTCGCCCTGGCCAATCGGATCATAAGCGAGCACTACAAAACCGGCCTTGACCAGGTCGACATAGACACACTGATATTCCGGATCCATGCGGGCCAAAGGATAATGCCCGCAGGGCGAGATCACGCCGGGACAAGGGGCTTTCGTGTTGGCGGGGAGATACAGGTTTCCAGTGACCCAAAAATCCGGCAAACTCTGGAACATGACGTTCTCAACGCGATAGCCGTCGCGATCGTGAACGGCAACTGTCTTTGGCGATAGCGCCGCGCGTTCCGGATATCCGTGAATCATCTCCTTGAATTTCTGACGTACATACGCATTACGCGTCTCGACGTCGGACGCCGTATGGATGCGTTCGCGCTGCTCGTCCCAAGAAGCCGCTAGCGCGTTCAGCCGAGACGCCACGTGAGTCAGAAGCATGTCCGGGTAGGTCGCGGTATAGCTCTGGACTGGTTCTTGCGCGGGCGACGGAACGCCCAGTGAGGAAGCGCTCGCAGCAGCGCCAGCCGCCAGGAGAAACTTTCTCCGGTTCAGACTCAATACCATCCTCCTGTGAAGTGATGTTGTCTCCACACTGCGCTCAAAACATGAGGCGCAGGACGAAGTCTATGTTCCGCGCGGTGGGTTCGCCTAAGAGAGCGCCTCTTGTGCCACTAATGACTCCGACCGAAGTAGGCGCACTGATATTTGCACTCGGGTTAGTAAAGCTTGGGTGATTTAGGGCGTCCACCATAGTCATGGTGAATCGGAGGGTAACACGTTCAATCGGCTTGAAGTCTTTCGAGAGGCCAAAGTCTAAGTTGCGGAGCGGTGGGCCGACCAGGTAGTTCCATCCAGAGTTGCCAAACCTGCCCACGTTCGCCGGGTTACTGCAAAGCGGGGTCGAAGCCGGACAGCCGGGAACGGCAAACGCGCTGGCATTGAACCAGTCATTCACGGTTTGGTTAGAAGGGTACAAAGGAACTCCCGAAATGCGGTCGGGAACTCCGCCAATCACTCCTGTATTGGAAGGATCGTAAGTAGAGTAGCTGGGGGTGAAATATTGACCGCTCTGCAACACGGCGGTCCAGCTAGTCTGCCATCCGCCCAGAAGAAGTTGGACGACTCCGTGCGAGTTGGAAAGGAATCGCTGGCCCTTGCCCACCGGCAGAGCATACACTGCGTATGCATAGAGGCGGTGTGGCGGAACGAGTTCATTGTTCGATTTCTCGCAGGCGAGGCAGTATTGGTTTTGTATCGACTGGCTCGCGAAACTGCCACCGCCGCCACCCGAATCCTGGGTGTCGGTCAAATCTTTGGCCCAGGTAAATCCCGAGTTGAATGTGAGGTTCTTGCCCAAACTCTTCTGGACCAGAAGCTCCAAGGCATTGTAGAAATCTGTGCCGCCGTTGTCGTAATAACTGATGGTGCTAAACCGTTGGTTTGGAAAGAGCGCCGTTGTAAACGGCGTTGTGCTGGGCGCCGGTTCATTGAGATTGCGTTGATAGATCAGGTTAATGCTGCGGCTTCCCACATACGATGCCCGGAGGCCTAAGGATCCGATCTGCCGTTCTATGGTTAGATTCCACTGTTGCGTATAGGGAGTTTTTAAGTTCGGGTTCACTCCGGAGACGTTTTGCACCGCGGTCGTCCCAGTGGGTAAGAATGGTGATGGGAAGCTGAACAGCGGCACGCCCTTCGTTACCGAATTAAAATAACTTACGCTTCCCGCGAATGGGCCGCCGACCATCGACGCAGCTAGTGGTGAGTAAACAAGGTTCGTGTAGATCCCATACCCGCCGCGTAGGACCGCTTTATCACTGCCAAACAGCTTATACGCAAACCCGAGGCGCGGCTCCACGTTCTTCAGATCCATGTTGACTAACGAGTTCGCTGGGTAGCCCGCTTGTGAAGCAGTCTGGATGGGAATGTTCTTGGGATAGAATGCATTGACCAGCCGGAGGCCGTTGTCAGGAACCACCAGTCCACCAGTCGCGGGGTCGTAAGTATACAATTGTCCGTGCGTATCATCGTAGGGTTGCGGCAATTCCCAGCGAATGCCATAGTTCAGTGTGAGTGAGTTACTTACCCGAAAGTGGTCCTGTGCGTAGAGCCCGTACGTCGTGCCTCTGATGGCGCGATTGGGACTGGGAAGAGCGAGTGATGTCGTCTGCGGAATTCCCAGCAGGAAATCCGCATAAGCTGATTGCGTGTATGCGCCGGTAAAGTTATAGGCCCCATACACGGTGTAATTGATGCTGTTCCCGTTGTAGCGCTCTCGAATGGCGTCAAAGCCGAACTTCATAGCGTGCCGGCCCTGAACCCAGCTTAGGTTGTCGATCCATTCGAAGCTGGTGTCCGGATTGTCATTGTAGTAATCCGCTCCGGAACTCGGATTGAAGGCAGTAAGACCCGTGATGTTAAAGTACGGGGCGGTCTTGACCCCGACGGTGGGCACTCCCTGAATGCCAAATTGTTGCAGTAGATTACTTCCGACAACATTCGCGACAAAGTAATTACGGTGGTAAGTCGCTCCCATTCGAAACTCGTTGACAATACTTGGCGAAAAGATGTGATTGTACGACAAAACGGCGTTTTGCGCGTAGCGAGTTTGAATCCTGGCAAGAGGATAGACGCCTGCTGAGTAATAGGGCATGCGCATCCAACTCAACCGGGCAATGAGGGTGTCGCGGTCGGTCAAGTTATAGTCGCCGCGGCCATCCACGCGGTTATAGTCCGTAAAGCCTGTTTGGGATGGCACATTCAAGACCCAGTTATTGTTGAGCGTTCCGGGAGCGCCGGTATTCGGTAGCGGAAAAATGTAGTTCTGAACTGCTTGCGACACGGCACTGATTCGGGAGGTAGGAATGACGTTGCCTGGGAATGCCTGGTTTGTCGAGGGGTCGCGGACGGCAGTGTTGAGGCTGCTGAAGTTTCCAGAACGCCAGGCAGGCTGCGGGACGGTTTCAATTAGAGTGCCGCTGGCGGCTTCGCGGGAACCTTCGTAATCGCCGAAGAAGAAGAGCTTGTTTTTTATGACGGGACCGCCGGCGCTCACCCCGAAATTGTTGTACACCCGCCATGGCACTGTGGAGCTGAAGAAGTTGCGAGCATTGAGCACATTTCCGTTGTAATCCTCAAAGGCGGCTCCATGAAAATCGTTGGTTCCGGATTTGCTCACCACCTGCACGTTCCCAGCGGTGGGGAATTCAGCCGGCGCGACGGAGGTCTCCATCTTGATCTCCTGGACGTCCTCCATTCCGATCGACACGGGGCCGGCGCCCTGCGAATAGGCGGTAACAGAAATTCCGTCCATAGTGGCCATGACTCCGGTCGTGTCACGCGTGCCCTGAAAGACCGGAACCGAGCTGGAAGAACTCGACGAGGTTCCGGTGGCCAAGGTGGTGTAGGTATAGACCCCATAATCTGCCGCGTGGCGCCCGATCAACGGCAACGCCGCGACCGATTTTGAGGGCATGATACTCGATATGTCGTTCGTCTCCGTGGCGATGATGGGGCTGGCTCCGACGACTTCTACTGCTTGGGAGCTGGCGCCCATTGTGAGTCTGGCGTCGACATTGATGATCTGATTCGCCATCAACACCAGTCCTTCCCGATCGTATGGGGTGAACCCTTTGGCGCTGACGTGGACCGTGTAAGTGCCGGTATCAAGATTCGGCACGTTGAAAAGTCCTGAGGAACTGCTCGTCACGCGGCGGGTAATTGCGGTGCCCTCATTCGTCACCAGGACGTCAGCAGTGGGTACAATGGCGCCGCTGGGATCGGTGATCGTTCCCGTGATGGACCCGAAGGTGCTTTGAGCTAATGCTATAGGCGTAAATAGAAGGCCAAGCATAGCTCCTTCGAGAAGGAATCGTACACTGCATTTCATAGCCCTGCTCCTTTTTTGATGAGCGTAAGTTAGCGAACCTATGTGGCCCGCCTTTGTTGAAGGTCGCCTGAGAGCCGCCTGGCTGCAAACGTTCGATCTATAGCGAGAGTGTAAGAGCACTTCGGCAAGTTGTCAAGAACTGTTTCTAGTTTGTGAGAAAGATTCTTCTCAAAACTGAAACCGAACGTGACCGCTTCTGCGGCAGGCGGCTGAACCCCTTCTTTGCAAGATTGCCTAAGCCATTCACGTGCCCCAGACGGTCGCTCGCGCTCGCAAACGGCGTCACCATCCTTGGCGTTGTATCGAAAAATAGCCGTCAAAAGCAGTTCCGAAACGTGTACGCTAGAAAATTCGCGAGTACGCCTTTCCGGATAATGCGAAAGCTTTCTTGAGGTTGGGCACAGCGCCACGGCTTCCTGCGGCAGATTACCCGCTCGGGGAGAAGCAGCATCGAAATATTCGATGAGCTTGGCCGAATCTTTGTCTTAGACTTATCCGACGCGGAACAGCTACAATCCTCTTCATTGCAAACAGCACCGGCACTAACGACCGACGCTTATTGTCATCTGGATATGGACCAAGAATCGCCCATGGCCGAGATAGAACAACGGATGTCCTCAGCGATGGTTTCGAGGGTGCTTCTGGTCGAGACGTGGAGTGGGCGAAATCGGCGGCTGCTACAAGATTCTCTCTCACGAAGACAAACCAGTAAGTTCCCTGTCGCGCTGTGTTACCGCCAGGAAACCTCTTGCGAGTTGCGAGAACTTATTCTGGCTGGAAAGCTGGCTGCCGTTCGTATGGCAACCGCAGACATGCAGCGCGATTGGGATTTCTGCCGGGATATCTCGCGATCGCATGCCTGGCTGCTCGCTCACGCTGAAGATGGCATCGGACCACTCTCAAGCGAAGTTACTCGCCTCTACGAATCTTTTCCCGAAGTACGATTTTACGTTCCGCACTTGGCATGGCCAATGAGAGATGGAGCGCTTGATCCTGCCTGGGAATGGGCCGTGAAGCAACTCGCGCAGATACCGTCGGTACTGGCCGGTATATCGGCGATCGCCCATTTCTCGAAACAACCGTTTCCGCACTCGGACGTTCGCGAGCTTGCCTTGCGCTTCCTCTCGCAGTTCCCTGCTTCCCGCATCGCGATTGGCAGCGACTATCCTCTGTTTGAAAAAGAGCGCTACGCCGACTACATCCGCCTTGCACATAGCTGGGTAACAGCAGTTCATCCGCGCTGGACAGACCACGTTACGTTCGAAGGATCGAATTAATGGACCACCGAAGAGAGTTTCTAAAACAAGCGGGTTTACTGACCCTGAACTCCTGGGCGGCGATTTCCAAACCGGTCCAGGAGCAAAGTGGAGACGTTGTTATTGAGAACGCCGAGATGCGGTTAGTGATCGCGTCGACCGGCGCGGCGCGGCGCCTCATCCATAAGGCCAGTGGCCAGGAATGCTTGGCACAGACTTCGGGAATACCGGTATTCACCGTGACCCAGTACAGGCCTTATGACAACGAACTGCAACTGTCTTATCCCGCGAAGCCGAAAACGTTCCCGGCCGAGAGCGTTCGGCGAGAGGGCAATCGACTGCTCGTGTCATTTGCGTTGGTCGGCTATGAAGCCGTTATCCAGCTAAGGATTACCGAAGCGTATATCGGATTCACGCTCGAGAGCTTGGAATACAAAGGCTACACAAGCCTTCGTAGCAAGAAAAAGACGCCGATAGATGAGTCGGTATTCCTGCAGCTTCCGGTGCGCAATCGCAAGAATTTCGGCGAATGGCTGAACGTCATGTGGGACGAACACGTGGCCGTCACCGTATTGGGAACGGATCCCTATGCCCGAGTCGATGCGAGCGCGTGTGGAGATTACAGAGTGATGCAAGTGGGAACTGTGGATTCCGTCAAAACAGCGGGCGTAGGCGGCGCGCTAGTCGTGACGGCGACACGCCAGTTACTGGATCGGGTGGGCAAGATTGAGAAAGATTATGACCTGCCCCGCGGCGTGGAGAGCAGACGCGGAAAAGAATACAACGCATCCTATTATGAACTCCTGGCGACAAGGCCGGAAGACATCGACAGGCATATCCGCTTTGCGCGCATGGCAGGGTTGCGATACATGGATGTCTATTACCGTGCGTTTGCGAAGACCGCTGGTCATTTTGACTGGCGTCCTGAATATCCGAACGGCATGGCGGATGTCAAGCGGCTCACGGATCGAATCACACAAGCGGGTCTCGTTCCCGGTATTCACATTCACTACAACAAAGCCGACAAAGAAGACGGGTATGTTACGCCGCGCCCCGATCCACGCCTAAGCGTCACGGCCAATTTCACGGTACGAGCGGCGCTAGACGACTCTTCGAAGACGATCACCATAGAGGAGAGTCCGCGCCAGTGCACGCTCGATGAAGGCAGACGTATTCTCAAAATACAAGATGAGCTGATCTCCTACGAGCGATACACCACGGACCCTCCGTATCAGTTTCTCGGCTGCCAGCGTGGCGCGCTTGGATCGAAAGCGTCTTCTTACCCCGCCGGCACGCGACTCGGGTTGCTCGATGTAGACACGTGGCCCATTTTCGTAAGGTTTACTCAGGATACCGATATTCAGGAAGAAGTGGCGCAACGCTTGGCTGAGATTTATCGCGGCGCTGGATTCAAATTCGTATACTTCGATGGCGCGGAAGATGTTCCCGGCCCGGATTATTGGTACACGGTCTCGCGGGCACAGTGGCTGGTGTACAAGAGATTTGATCCCAAACCTTTGTTTTCCGAGGGTGCGTGTAAATCGCATTTTAGTTGGCACATCCTGACGCGTGGCAACGCGTTCGACGTGTTCAAGCCGGAAGTATCGAAAGCGGCTATCCGCGCTTATCCGGCGGCGGAAGCGCCCCAGGCGGCAAAGGATTTCACGAGCATCAACTTTGGCTGGATCGGCTATTGGTCGCCGGGGCGCCAGACGATCGGAACCCAGCCCGACATGATGGAGTATGCAACGAGCCGCGCCGCTGGGTGGGATTGTCCCGTCTCGCTGGTTGGGGACTTGGAGCAGTTCGATTTACATCAGAGAACGCCTGACAATCTGGAGGTGCTAAAGAGATGGGAGGATGTGCGAGCCAAAGGCTGGCTGACCGAAACGCAAAAGGCGGCGTTGAGGAATTTGGACCAGGAGCATACGCTTCTCATTGACGAGCAGGGCGCCTTTGAACTCGCGCCGTACACGCAGATTGAGCGAGTTGCCGGTCAGAATGCCCCCGCACGCGCCTTCGTGTTTCAGCGTAAGGGTAAGGTGTATGTGGCGTTTTGGCACACCTCGGGAACGGCGTCACTGGCGATCCCGCTGCAGGCACATGCGGTCCAGCTTATGGCTGAATTGGGAAAGCCGCGCACCGTCACACAGAGCGCCGGAGGCATCGTGTTGCCGCTCGCAGGACGAATGTATCTGGAATTCGAAGGCGTTCCGCGCGACAAAGTAATCGCCGCGTTCCAGAATGCAAAGATTCTGGCGGGGTAGTTCTCTGCCCGTGCTTCTGTCGCGATCATCTCAAAACGTGGTTTTCTGAACATCCCGCCGTGGATGGCGACATCATCTGCGCCGCAGGCGCAATCATCCGTCCGACTATCTGTGCGTGTGCCTGATGTTGACAACTTCACTTCAGCCCCGGTAGCGCTCGCCAGAAACGTCACCGGCGCCTTCGGCAGGGCCAACTTCCGGATCCCCGACCAACCGGACACGGTTAGTAAAGGGTGCGCCGTGACTCACGGGTAATCCTCACCAAGGCTGTCTCAGACCTTTGTCCGAGTGGCACATTATTCGACCAGAGCATCAGGAAGCCAGATGTACGACGTGGCGACTATACGCCTCTAGTGGCTCTGCTTCGGACGGACACCATCGAGCCTTCTGCGGTCAGCTATAGTGATTGCGATATCTATGCGGCTATTCGCCATCTGCCGGAGGATCATCGCCACGGATACTGGCGTGCTCGTTCTATCTGCAATGGCGTTGGTCGCGCTGCACACGGCGACCAACGGCAAATACGGATTCCAGCGCGACGAACTGGCCACGATCGACGACGCTCGGTTCCTCAGCTGGGGGTACGTGGTATACCCGCCGATTACTCCCTTCCTCGCGCGAGTGTCGATGACGCTTTTTGGCACGTCGATGATTGGTCTGCGCTTGTTCGCCGCGTTAGCGGTCGGAATCGCCATGGTGCTGACCGGTTTGATGGCTCGCGAAATCGGCGGAAGACGACCGGCGCAACTGGTAGCCGCGTGGGCGGCGGCGATCGCCGGACCCGTTGTGAGTTTCGGGTACCTGTTCCAATATGTTTCCTTCGACTATCTGTGCTGGGTGCTGGCGGCCTGGGTGACCATTCGCCTGCTGAAGTCCGGAGATCAGCGCTGGTGGCTGGCGCTGGGATCCGTCATTGGCTTCGGCATGATGACCAAATTCACGATGGCGTTCCTGGTCGCGGGCATCGTTTGCGGCATTGTTCTGGACAGACCCCGCTCGCTTCTCAGCAAGTGGTTGTGGTGCGGTGCTGCCTTGGCGTTCCTGATGTTCCTTCCCAACCTCATCTGGCAGCTCCGAAACAATTTCATAACGCTGGATTTCCTCAGGTTCATCCATGCCCGCGATGTCCGGCTTGGCCGCGCAGACGGGTTCCTGCTCGCGCAATTCTGGGCGGTGACGAATCCAGTAACGGTGCCAATATGGATCGCTGGGCTGTATTTTCTCTTCTTCAAACCAGAGGGAAAGCGTTACCGTATGCTCGGCTGGATGTATTTGATCCCGCTGCTAATCCTGCTCTTTGCCCGAGGCAGACCCTACTATCTCGCGCCGGCTTACCCCATGCTGCTTGCCGTCGGCGTTGTTTGGGGCGAGCAATGGTTGAAAAGTTTGTCCCCGGCGACTGCTGTCACCATACGCAGGGTGGCTCGGAGAAGCATGGTGGCCAGCGGTCTTGCGACAGCCATCCTGGTTCTGCCGCTGGCACCGCCCGGTTCACGCTGGTGGAAAATCGCTGACGCGACGAACCAAAATCTCAATGAGGAATTCGGCTGGCGCGAAATGACGGATGCAGTGATTCGCGCTCGCGATTCGCTGCAAGCGGATGACGCCCCCGTCGGCGTTCTGGCTGGCGATGCCGGTGAAGCCGCCGCCATCAATCTCTACGGGCGCGGCCACGGACTTCCGGAAGTGATCAGCGGCTCAAATTCGCATTGGCTGCGCGGGTACGGCAATCCGCCGCCGAAGACCGTTATCGCCGCAGGTTTTCTGCGCGCCGACCTCGAGACGGTCTTTGCGTCCTGTGAGCTGGCCGGCCACTTTACGATTCCCTACGGGATCGAGAACAACGCCATCGGGGATCACCCGGACATTTTTGTGTGCCGGCACCCAAATGAGCCGTGGGATATGTTCTGGAAGCGATTTCACGGGTTTGGGTAGATCTTAACGGAGGTCTCCTGTGCCAGCCTGGTTGCGCCTGAGAGTTGCACGAAACGGAGGCGGCGCTGCGGACACAGCCATTCTAAGTATGGCGCCTAATTCCGCCCCGGAACTAAGGTCGCTCCGTCGGCGGATTTCCCCTTGTATTGGTTTTTGTGCGCCACACTTTGTTAGACGGTGTAGTGTTTATCGACAGCTCCCGGCGGATTGTCGGCCACTCGGACAAAGCGTGAATTTGCCGCCGGTCGGACTTAATCTCACCGTCGAAGAGTTAATTTGATGACTACGCGCGAGTAGGTCGCCAAGGGTTTATCTATCGGCAGGCGTCAGTTTCTGTATCACGGCGCATGAGTAAATTACCATCGCCGTCTTGCTAGTATTTCGCTATGCTCGCCCACCGTTTGGTCCCGATCCTTAATGTGTCCAATATTCGAGAGAGCTTTGCGTGGTTCGAAAAGCTCGGCTGGAAAAAAGGGTGGGACTGGGGCGATCCGCCCCGCTTCGGCGGAGTCTGCTCTGGTGAATGCGAGATCTTCTTGTGCGAAAACGCTCAAGGTGGGCGTGGCAAGAGCGACGTCAAGATGACGTTCGGGCCGGAGGGCGATCAAACCGGCGACAAAGGCGTGTGGATGTCGATCTGGATCGAAAACGTTGATGCCGTCTACCAGCACTGCGTAGCACAGGAACTTGAAGTCGCATGGCCTCCGACCAACATGCCGTGGGGTGTGCGGGAGATGCACGTGCGCCACCCCGATGGGCACGTTTTCCGACTCAGTCAGGCTATTTAAGGGGGTCCTGAGTAGCAAGGTGCATCTGATCTTCGTTACACCGGAGTGGTCGCTGGCCAAGTGTTTACCGACGGGACTATGAAACGGCGCTATCGGAATACGGCCAGGCTGGCTGAATCGCGATTCGTATCACGGCGCATCCGGAAGGTGGGACGGGGAAGCCCCGTCAACGAGCCTGTCCGTGCCTGCGGCTGATTGCTAACACTTCACGTTAGCCCGTCCATGATGGCATAATTTTTTCCGTGTGGCCGATATGAACCTAAACGAGAACGCTGTCCTTCGGCTTCGGATTTGCGGCCAGGTGGCCTGCCGGGCCGTATTCACAATCCGCGTTAGATGCGACAGATCAAGGTATCGCGGCGATCACTTCGACGGCGCCTCCGCAGAGTCCGACGGTATGCAAGTGCGCGATCTATGGTCGCCACAGCCTCTGGATTGATTCATTCCCAACCGTCCCACGGCGATTTCGGTCGGCCAGCCGTTCAAAAAACTACGTTTTTCGATGATCGCTAACATGCTTCTAGCCTCTTGAACGAAAGAGAGCCATCAGTTCGACTAGCGCTTTGGGTTTGTAGTCGGATTTTTGTACGACCAAGGCAATCTCACGCGTGAGTTTCCCAGCTCGAATGCGGAGATAATGCAGTTCGCCGCGTTTGACTTCTGCCGCTACCGCGCGCAAAGGGAGAAGGCTGATCCCGAGATTGATCCGGACCAGAGGCTTGATCGTCGCAACACTTTCGGATTCCATCACCGCGTGCGGCTGGAATCCCAGTCGTTTGAAGTGTTCGTCTATCAACCACCTTGTTGAGGTCCCGTGATTGAAAAGAATCATTGGGTAGCTCTTGAGATCTTCGGCCTTTACCGTCCTTCGCGTTGCCAATACCCGGTGCTTTGGGCTGACCACGACGACTAGCTCTTCTGTTGTGAATGGAATCATTTCGAGATCGGGGCACTTCACCGGCAAGGTCAAAACCCCGAGATCCAGTTCGCTATTGCGTAATTGAGAAAGCAGTGCTTCGGACGTCCCGGTAACCACTCGGATTTCCACCTTCGGATAACGGGCCTGGAATGCTTCGATGACTGGCGGCAGCAGGTACATGCACGCCGTCATGCCGCTTCCGATACGGAGCACCCCGCGATTCAGCTGGGCAATATCGGAAACCTCGAGCGCAGCATTTCTCAGATCCTGAAAGATGTGGCGCGTGTAACGCAGCATAACCTCGCCTGCCGGTGTCAGGAAAATGCGCTTGTTGAGCCGCTTGAAAAGTTTTTCGCCCAGCTCTTGTTCCAGCAACCCGATCTTGCGGCTAATGGCGGATTGAGCCACAAACAGCTGTTTGCCCGCCTGCGTGAACGACGAGTTCTTCGCTACCGCATGGAACATTTCAAGTTGCCGGAAGTCCATCTCAGTGTCATATCACAAATAGATCGATTCCACGAAATCTTTCAATTTGACGCAATCTCACGCTGGCTGTTAGGCTCAGATTCTGCCCATGATTGTGACGGATCTGCAGACTCAGATTATCCACCTCGGTTTTCGCAACTGCATTTTGCTCAAGGTGAGTACTGACGAAGGCATCACCGGCATTTCCGAAACGGTGATGAAGCGGAAGTCGCTCACAATCGAACAGTCGATTCTCCAACTTCGATCGTTTCTGATTGGTAAGGATCCCACCGAGATCGAAGATCACTGGGAAAAAATGTACCGTGACTCTTTTTGGGTGGGCGGTCCCATGCACTGCACCGCCATTAGCGCCATTGACTGCGCACTCTGGGACATACTTGGCAAGAGTCTTGGGGCGCCGGTACACAAACTACTCGGTGGTCCCACACGCCGGGAAGTTCCGGTCTATTGTCACTGCCCTAGTGGCGCAACGCCGGAGGAATTCGCGCGAAATATAGCTATCTGCAAGCGAGATGGCTATCGCGCCGCGAAAACGACATTGCCGCTTTTCTACGGTCAAAGTCAACCAACGAAGACAACGTATTCCGGAACGAATGGGGCTATAGATAGAACCTGGAAAGAGACAGAGTATCTAGATCCGTCCGTATTTGGAAGAATCCGGGAGTTCTTCGTTGCGGCGCGTGAAGCGGCGGGCCCGAATTTCGGAATTGGAGTGGATTGCCACGGGCGACTGAATCTGAAGGGCGCCATGCGCCTCTGCCGCGAGTTGGAGGGCCTGGATCTAATGTTCATCGAAGAGCCCGTACCTCCCGAAAATGTGGATGTGCTGGCGGCGGTGCAACGCGATACCTCCATTCCCATTGCGGCAGGCGAGCGCTGGGCGACCATTCATGGCGTCCGCCAGTTTCTGGAACGTCAAGCTGTCGACATATTGCAATGCGATCTGGTGAACTGCGGCGGAATCACTGGTTTGAAAAAGATAGCCGCGATTGCTGAAGCGCACTATGTCGGGATGGCTCCTCACAATCCCAACGGCCCGGTGGCGACGTTGATGAACCTGCAATTTGCCGCGTGCATTCCCAACTACTACATGCTTGAGACGATCGGCGGAGAGTCCGATTGGCAACTCTGGAGACAGATTCTGCACAATGACATTTCCCTCCATGACGGCCAGTTACCCGTACCCTGCGCGCCCGGCTTCGGCGTGTCGTTGAATGAGGGTGCTCTCGCGAAATATCCATATCTTCCGCAGGAGGGGTGGCGTTAAACAGAGAATTGTGCGGAAAACCGACCGGCTCACATGGGTCGTTTGTGGCCTGCTGTTCTTAGCAACGGTGCTGAATTACCTTGACCGCCAAGTGCTCTCACTGACGGCACCGAAACTTATTGCGGTATTTCATCTCAACCAGCGTGAGTTCGGTGAGTTAATAGCGGCGTTCCGCTACTCGTATGCGCTGGTTCAAGTGGCCGGAGGTTGGATCGTCGACGCGCACGGGCCAAGGATCGTTTTTCCCACGGCTGTGGGGCTTTGGTCGGCCGCAAGCATTCTGACTGCCTTTGCTCCCACTCTTGGCGCGATCTCGGGATGCCGTGTTCTGCTTGGCGCCGCTGAGGCATTCAATTGGCCTTGTGCGCTTAAGGTTACTGAGCGCATGCTTCCGCCGGCAGACCGGCCCTTAGGAAACGGCATTTTCAACAGTGGCACTGCGCTGGGCGCGATGCTAGCTCCCATCATTGTTACGGTTGCTGTTTCTAAATGGGGCTGGCGTTCGCCGTTCGTTGTTACTGGCGCGCTGGGCGCCATTTGGGTTTGGATCTGGATCCGGGTTACGCGTAATCGAGCTGATCAGTTGCTCGGCTCCCAAGCGCCCGCGGCTGCGGCGCTTTCCATTCTCGCTGGAATTCTCCGGAAGAAGAACTTCTGGCTGCTTTTGACCTCCGCCGTGATCGTCAACGGCGTCAGTTACTTCCTGGCAGATTGGATTCCGCTGTACTTACAAACGGAACGCGGCTTCAGCTTCGGGATGGGAAACGCCCTTTCCACCTTGGTCTACCTCGGTCTCGATGCCGGCAATCTCATAACAGGAATGTTCATCCTCAGCGCCATTCGGTTCGGCTTGAGCTACCCTCAGGCTCGTACCTGGTGCCTGTTTACGAGTTGCCTCTTGATGAGCTGCGCTACTTCGGTTGGCTTCACGCAGTCCCGATCCATTGCGCTGATTTGCATCATTCTCACGGCCATCGGAGTTGCGGGATTCCTGGTTATATACCTGACGCTGGTGCAAGATCTGGAACCGCTCCACGTAGGCGCCGCTTCCGGCATGCTGGGAGGACTCGGCAATCTGTGCTACGGCTTTTTGAGCCCTTACATAGGACATTTGGCGGATCTGCGCAAGACAACCCTCACATTTCTATTGGTCGGTTTACTTCCCTGGCTCAGCTTTCTTGCGATCCTTTCAGTTGTCCGGGCCGGACCCAAGAGTTCATCACATCATGTCCCACTCACTTAACAAATTCCGCGGCATTTTCCCAGCGGCCTTGACCATGTTCGACAAAGACAACAATTTGGACGAAGAAGGGTCGGCGCAGCATTGGGACTGGCTGATACGCCAGGGAGTAGACGGCTTGGTGATCGGTGGCACCAGCGGGGAGTTCATCGCAATGGAGAACGAGGAACGCCTCCGGCTCTGTCGCTTGGCGGCGGACGTCTGCAAAGGGCGTGTACCCGTCATCTTTGGCTCCGGACATTACAGCACCAAGCTAACGATCGAATTGAGTCGCGCTGCGCAGCAAATCGGCATGGATGCGATCATCGTCATTCTCCCCTACTACCAAAAGCCGCCCAAAGAAGCGGTATTGCGGCATTTCCGCGATTTACGCGCCGCGGTCGACGTTCCCGTCATGTTGTATGCCAACCCTGGCAACTCCGCGTGCGTCGATCTGACCCCGTTAGATATCGCCCAATTAGTAGAGGACGAGGTGGTGCAGTTGGTGAAGGCCACTTACGAGTCCGTCGTTCCCGTGCATGATCTGCGTTTCTTGACCCGCGACAAGTTGGCTATCTTTTACGGATCATTTCAGGCCCCTTTTGAAGCCCTTGCGGCCCGTGCGGACGGTTGGATTAGCGGAATCCTGAATGTCATCCCGCAAGCCGCAAAGCTGATGTATCAAGTCACGGTGACTGAAAATGACGCCCGCCGGGGTTTCGAGATCTGGAAGCGCATTTTGCCGCTGGTTCACTTATATACTCACCAGCAAGTCGGGCCCGTCAGCGATTTGGCCATCTATCGCTCCATACTGAACTTTTGGGGTTTGAAGGGAGGATACAGCCGTTCTCCTTTCTATCCACTGGATCGCGACCAGGAGAGCCGGCTGCAATCACTTCTTGAAAAATCACATTGGCTGAATCCGGCGGAGGCGATGACGGACATTTCAACATGCGCGTCGCACTCATAGGTTACGGCAGAGTGGCGGCGGTTCATGCCCGCGCGCTATCCAAGCGCGTCGAAATACTGTCTGTCTGTGGGCCCGATCAAACGAAAGCGGAAGGCTTTGCCGAACAGCATGAAATTCGGCATGTCTATATGGATATCAAGACCGCTCTGCGGAATTCGGACACGGCGATCATTTGCTCGCCTTCATCCGCACATTATGAACAAGCGAAAGAGGCGCTATTAACTGACGCCAATGTGCTGGTTGAACTTCCCGCTTGCACTTCTTCGGCCGAGGCTGCGGATTTAGCGAGACTGGCGGAGGACCGCCATCGGGTCCTGCAGTGCGCTCATACAAGCCGCTATTTAGTGCCGTATCAGCGCATCACCGCCTGGATCCTAGCCGGCGCACTGGGAAGCATTCGCCACGTTCACTATGTACGCTTCATCCCGCTGCGAACACGTTCTTGGACCGACGATGCTCTCTTGCACCATGCCGCCCATCCTTTGGACCTTTTTCTGCATTGGTTCGCCGCGCTTCGGCCGTTAGCCTGCGCAGCCCGCCCGGGAATTCCGGGCGCGCAGGATGTTTCACTCGTTGCTTGCACGCCGTGGAATGCGCCGGCTGCTATCTCCATTAGCTACACTTCCCGGCTGCCGGAGACGAAGATGACGGTGATCGGGAGCGAACGTACCATCGCCACCGATGGTTTTAGTTACATCTCTTCCGATGACACCGGCCTCGGATGGCAAGGAGAGGAACAGACGGTCTATGAAAGTGCGATTCAGGAGCAGGACTTGTCGTTTCTCGATGCTTGTCGCGGCGCAAAGTGCGGTGTCTCTTGGGACGAAACAATCCGGCTTACTAACTGCATAACTGACTTTATTCATCTATGGAACCGCTAAAAATCGGATTCGTTGGACTTGGCGTCATGGGCTCGCCCATGGCGGCAAATCTTCTAAAGGCCGGATTTGGTGTTTCGGTCTATAACCGAACGCCCTCAAAATGTTCTCCGCTGATGGACCGCGGCGCCAACGTTTGTAAGTCTCTCCCAGACCTGGCGTCCAGCAGCCGCGTTGTGATCACTATGGTCTCGGATACGCCGGATGTCGAAGCAGTGCTTTTCGGCACTGAAGGCCTTGCCAAAGGCCTCCAGCCGGGGGCGATCGTCATCGATATGAGCACTATCTCGCCCTCCGCCACCATCGGCTTCTCCGGACGCCTTCAAGAGCAAGGGGTGAGCATGCTTGACGCTCCAGTCAGCGGGGGCGAAACGGGGGCAATCGCTGGCACGCTTTCGATCATGGTGGGAGGGGCGCAGACCGCTTACGAACTGTGTAAGCCTCTATTCGACGCCTTGGGCCGCACTATCGTTTACGCGGGGCCGAGTGGAAGCGGACAGAAGACAAAGTTGGTAAACCAGGTAATCGGGGCTCTTAATCTGCTTGCCGTCGTGGAAGGTTTGCGCCTTGCCACCGCTTCGGAACTGGATATTGAAACAACGCTGAAGGCTGTAGGCGCGGGCGCTGCCGGCTCCTGGATGGTCTCCAACCTTGGCCCAAAGATCGCAATGGGAGATTTCCGCCCAGGTTTTTCTATTCGCCTGCAACAGAAGGACGTCAGACTTGCATCCGAATGTTTTAGCGAGCTGGGCGCAAATGCGCCCGGGACGAGCCTGATGTTGTCGCTGCTGAATTCGGCGCTCGAAAAGGGGCTGGGGGAATTGGGCAACCAAGGACTGTATCAACTTCTCGCATGACATCGATTCACTTGAAGCTGATCGACTGGATCGTGACGATCGGCTATCTCTGCGCCATCACCATTGTCGGTTTGCTGGCTGGTCGAGGCGTGAAGACGACCCGCAGCTACTTTTTGGGCGGTAGAAAGTTCAACAAGTGGCTTATGATCGGCCAGAGTTTCGGTACCGGGACTCACGCAGAAATGCCGGTTTCACTAGCCGGGGCGGTATATGCGACTGGATTATCCGGCATCTGGTTCCAATGGAAAAACTTGTTTGTCACGCCCTTCTATTGGCTTTTCGCTCCCCTGTTTCGCCGCGTGCGCCGCACCACGACGGCCGAGGTGATGGAGGACCGTTATGGATCGCAACTCGGAATCATCTACGCTGTTTTCGCATTAGGCTTCTTCACGATCAATATGGCCAGCATGCTGAAAGGAGCCGCCAAAGTAATCAGCCAAGCGACCGGCGGCGACGTTCCGGTTAACGCTCTGGTGATCGCAATGACCGTCGTCTTCCTCTGTTACAGCACGGTCGGCGGACTTGTGGCCGCGGCTTGGACGGACTTCCTGCAAGGATTCTTGATTCTGGTTCTCTCTTTTCTCTTAATCCCGCTGGGTTGGACCCGAGTGGGCGGAATCGACGGTATGCGGCAAATTCTAGATCCCGATCGATTTTCCCTCGCCACGCCACACGGCATCGGGGTGTACTTCATCCTGATGCTCACATTGAACGGGCTCATTGGAATTGTGGCGCAGCCTCACATGATTGCGTCGGTGGGCACCGGCAAGGATGAAAATGCTTGCCGCACGGGGTTCCTTTATGGCAATTTCACGAAGCGCTTCTGCACCTTAGGTTGGGTGGTGATTGGGTTGATGGTGCTGGCCATGACCACACGCGGTCTCTATGGAGTCCACAGTTTGGTCGATCCCGAAGAAGCGTTTGGCTTCGCCTGCCGCCATCTCTTGTTTCCAGGCGGGGTGGGACTCCTGATCGCGAGCGTTTTGGCGGCAAACATGGCGGCCTGTTCCGCCTTTATGGTGAACAGCGGAGCCCTGTTCACGCGCAATCTGTATCAAAAGTGCATGGTCCGCTCCGCGTCCGATCGGCATTATCTGCTAGTTGGCCGGCTCAGCGGAATTGCTATCACGTTGCTTGGCGTTCTGTATGCGGTATTCCTGGTCGGCCGGGTCCTTTATTCTTTCCTGTTGACCGAAACCATGTCGACGTTCGTCGGGATTGGGCTTTTGGGCGGGATTGTTTGGCCGCGCGCGAACCGATGGGGCGCGTTGGGAAGCCTTTTAGTGCCAATCCTCGTCAACTTCGGTCTTTACTTTGCGCGTGGTCAAAGGCTGGACCAATGGGATCCCAGCGTCTTCTTGGCATCATTGCTAGCCGGAATTTCCGCCCTCATTCTGGTGAGCCTGCTGACGAAGCCCGAGCCGGAACCAGCGCTTCAGTCCTTCTTTCGCAATCTTCAAACGCCTTCCGAAGGAGACGTCCACCAGCCTTCTGAGCAAATTGCAGGCTCCAAACAGTACGCGGCGGCATCCGGCAAGCAATTGCTCGTTGTCAATCTCTTGCATCTCAGACGCGGCGCCGCCGGGAAACCCTTCGTCGTTGCTTATCGTGAGGATCTCGCGGGGTTCATAGCCGGTTGGGCGATAGCTCTTGGCATGCTCGCATTAGCATGGCTGCTATTCAAGTTGTGAACTGAGACTCCAATACGTTTGTGAAGACGGCGCGGTCGACGTTCGCGCCACTGAGCAGAATGCCGACCCCTTTGCCGCGCATCTTGTCTTTCTCCTGCATCAGGCCCGCCAATGCGGCGGCACCTGCGCCCTCAGCGATGTTATGCGTGTCCTCATATAAAGCAACCATGGCGGCGGCAATCTCCTTCTCCGTGACTTCCACGATGCGCTCCACGCCGTTCAGAATCAGCTGCAGCGCCTCAGGATTCGGAACGCGGCAGGCCAGCCCATCTGCAAGCTGCGTCTCTGCCGGACAACTCACCGCCCTTTTCTCCCGAAAAGAGACAGCGTATGATGGCGACGCCGCGGCGACCACACCCACGATGCGAGTCTTGAGATTGAGCCCGGCGCGCGCCGCCATCATTCCACAAATCGCCGATCCCAGCCCAATGGCGACGTACACGGTGTCCAGTTCGGGCGTGCCGCCTAACAACTCGAGCCCGACAGTTCCTGTGCCATTAATAAGGAGCTGGTGAAAGGAAGGCACTCGATGGAACCCGCGGGCCGTCGACAGATCGTCTGCAAACTCGCTTGCTGCCTGAAAATCCTCACCATGCTCAATAAGCTCCATGCCCAAAGCCAGCATTGCCCGATTCTTCTCCCGGCTGTTGCCGAATGGAACAGCGGCAATCGCCTTTAGGCCGTACCGGTTCGCCGCAAATCCCACCGCCTGCCCGTGATTGCCGCGCGTCGCCGCCACCACGCCTTCAACCTCTGGATACGTTCGCGTCAGCCAATCCATATACACCATGGCGCCACGAATTTTGAACGCTCCTACAGGCGAATGGTTTTCGTGCTTGACCCACACCTCCGTACCGGTCCGCTGATTCAGAAGGGGCCACGTGTACTGCGGAGTCGGCCGCATGGCGCCAGAAATGACGGTCGCCGCCGACTGCAGCGTCTCTAATGATGGCAGTTCCAATGACGAAGATAGTTTCAATTGTTCTTCCCAAACGCTTCGAAGTAGTAACTGATCATCTTAACCTTCGGTCCGTGGCTCCACTTTGGAATGAGTGACTTAGAAGCGCAAAGGGCACGGCGTGCCGCCAAGACAGTGACCGCGATCGCCTGGTGTACCGGCGTCAATCGCCAGATACTCAAAGAATTCAATATGGCGGTATGGTACGAGTATGGCCTCATCTAAAGTCACGTTTACGCTAGATGAGAGCACGGTGAGTCGCTTGCGCCTTGAGACGCGATTTGTGCGATAACACTGCGCACGTTCAGGAATCACCTTTCCCGCGTTGCCCAAATCGGAATCCCAGCGAGTGCAGATAGTCTCGCGCTTCGTTCTGGCCAAAATACTCTGCGCCGCCCTCGGCGGTCGAGTGGTAGAGATCGTCTTTGATGGATCGATCCGCGCCGCGCTCAATCAGGACCTTGAGCACTGGCATATGCCCGTTCTGGGCCGCCATGTGAAGAGCTGTGATTCCCTGCCCGTGCGTGAGTCCGCCAAATGTGCCCTTCTGATTGATATTCGCGCCGTGATCCAATAACCAAGCGACGGTTTCCGTGCGATTGCATACCGCAGCCCAGATCAGAGGCGTGCCCCGATACGGATCGGCGTTCAGGCGCGCGCCCGCCCTGACGAGCCGCTCCAACACGAGCAAGCGGTTGCTCTTGCATGCCCACACAAGTGCTTCGTCGAGAACCTCCTGCGGATCTGTCGAAGGTTGCCAGTCCGGGAAACCGCTATGCGGACGGTAGAAGCCTCTGGCGGCGCAAGCTTCGGGGGTAAGTGTGCCATCGGGTTTGAAGCAAGCGTCCACCAACTCTGGGATGCCGAGCCCGGCAGCAGCGCGAAGGTTGCTCGGAGTCACGAAAGGACGGCTCAACAAATCGGCTACTTCGCGATGCCCCCAGAAGAGTGCGACGATCAACGGCGTGCCACCCGCGCCATGCGCTTCCGCGTCCAGGGCCGCACCTTTCTCGATCAGCCTGACCGCTATTTCGGGCTTATTGGCGTACGCGGCCTGATGAAGCGCCGTCCAGCCCCGATCGTTGCCATCATTGACGTCGGAACCCGCGGCCAGCAACGCCTCGATTGGAGACATGCCTCCTTTCCAGTCCGGCTTGCCCGCGAAGCTGACAGCCAGATTTAGCAGAGTATTGCCATTTGTCCCCCGTTCGCTGGCCAAGCGGGGGTTACTGCCGAGCAACGCTTCGAAACCGGCAACATCAGCCGACTGCAGCGCGGCGTATGCAGCCATGAATGGTTCGCTGGTTGCTGCTGCGGTGTTCGAGGCAAGGAGGCTCACGCGGGCTATCAGGTCGTCCCAGGTTTCGAAGCCGTGCTCCCTTGCGTAGACCAACCGCGCATCTTCCTCAGTGAAGGGAGCTTGACGAATCTCGTCGTCGCTTCGATCGGAAAATTGTGGGTGCCATTCTCGAATTTGTTCCAGCGCTGCCGGGCCGGCCGAACGGCGCGTACGCAGCAAGCCATGAACACGGTCCGTGATCCAGGCTAAATCCGTGACGAATAATCGAGTGTGGCGAGATTGCGTAGACGGCTGGGCGTAGGCCTTGAGTTTGGGCCAACTTGCGAACCCTTGTTCACGAGCGAGTACGAACTGCGCGTCGTGCAGGGACACAAGTTGGCGCACAGCGCTCTCCTCGAATGCTGCCCAGCGCGCATGGTGGCGATGCAGCCGAGACAAAGCGGCCGCGTTTCCAGACCGGATCGCTCGCAAGAGATCTCGGGCCTGCTTCTTCTGTTGTTCAAGATTCAAGACTGCCTCCTTCGTATGCCTGGTCCGCATAACAGGCGAAAGAGGGTCAACAAAGAGTGATGCCTCAAGAAGCAGGTGGGCGCGGCCCTTTCCGCGGACAGGACGCGTCCTGCACGCGTCTGGACTGAACCTTACCAAAGTCGAAAATCTTGGTGCTGGAGTCCAGTTCCTCAGAACGCGCAGAGCGGCCAATCGCGGCATCAAACAAAAGAGAACTCGGGCGGCCACGCGGTGCCCGTCTGGCGGAGTTTCTTATAAGACGGGGACTTCCGGAAGGCGCTCCGAAATACGAGTATGTCGGAGAACCGCCCAAGAGCACGCGACAACCATCAATGTGAGGAGGGCGAGATTATCTCCTCCGCGGCATATCGATCCCATACGCACGCTCGCTGCCGCGAGTCACCACAAATAGCGTTAGGAGAGTACCAGGGAATCCGAATATGAAAGTGATTATCTTCCAGAACATACTACCTGTTGCCTGTGCCCTCATGCCTGTGAAGCTCAAATTGGCAAAAATCCAGATCGCGGATACGCCGCCTTCGGCGCCCCTTGTAGGGGACGACGATGTTTCCTGTGCCGATGCAGCCGTCATGAGTAGCAGGAACCCTATCATCACTCGACAAAGGTGATTCACGATGTTTCGCGCCGTAGTCAGTCTGATCGGGTAACAGGCTATCGTCATAATTAGCTACTGAGTATTCTATCCGGCGATTCAACGTGAAATCTCGTTTGCGAAGTCGGAGGTCACGATTACCGAGGCGTCGAGTTGGCGCTAGGGGCGAAGCGCCCAAATCCCACGACTTCTTGGGCTCGCTCGAAGGTGGCACCAGACCTTGAGACTTTGAGCTCCGCTACCAATTCAGCCTTCTTCTTGCCGGGAGCAGGAGCAGGCTGGGAACGGTGCAAGAGGGTCGCGCAGATACGATCAAGGCTGCGCGACGCGGATTGGAGAATGCCCCTGCGTCGGCAAGTTCGCTGCGTTTCAAATGCGAAATCTGAGATTCTGTACGGGAGGGACCTGACATATGAAGCGGATTGCAATGATGTCGCTGTATGTTCTTGCTGTCGGACTCGCGTACTCTCAGATCGGTTCCGGGCGTGGCTTCGTGCCGAAAGAAGGGTTCGTATCGAATGAGGCTGTGGCACTGGCCATTGCGGAGGCGGTGCTGACGCCAGTCTACGGGAAGGTGACCATCAACTCTGAGCACCCCTTCAAAGCGACGCTGAAGGGGAACGTTTGGACCATCACAGGCTCAGTTCCGTGCGATGGCCCGCCTGGCGCTAAAGCCTGGCTTCCGATAACCGGACTTATACAGCCAAGTGGGTTCGCCAAACTGGAACACGCAGGGACAATTAGAATTCCCAACACTTGCAACAGTGTTTTGCAACAGAATCAGCGCTAATTCCACTGCTTCCAACACTCCTTTTCGTTCCTTGGTTTGCAATAGGCTTTTGCAACATGCAATATAATTCCTTCATGCCGCCCGGCATCCCGCAATCCGGCCCCGCGCTTCGCAAATTCCGCCGCAAGGAAGGACTGACCCGCAAGCAGCTTGCCCACTATCTCGGATACCGCAAAAGCGTATGGCGGAGCATCGAACGATCAGGATAATGCCGCTACAGATTGAAGGGGCAATCATGCGGCTATGGGCAATGGGTTGTCTTACCGGGCTTTCGTTGCGCGAGGTTGTCGATAGGAAGCTATGGGCTTAGCGCCGCGCCTCTGACCTACCGATTTCGAACCGTGTGGTTCACGGTTTCGGGTCGTATCCGGTCGGCTTATCGCGTTTGGGGCTCCGGGGGAAGCGCCTCTTGCAAGGCGCTCAAGTACTCCCCCAAGGTCGCGTCCAGTCGCCGGTGCATGAAGGTCTGGAACGGTTTGAGGTCGTGTTCGATGGAAGCGTGCTGAAGGGTGTCGAGATACTCTTTCCGGTCTTCCGGGCGCACAGCAACGGGCGGGTATCCTTCACGAAGTAAAAGCAGGTTCATCAAAAGCCTTGCCGTGCGTCCGTTGCCGTCCGCAAACGGATGAATGGCGGCTAATCGGAAATGTGCGTCAAAGCTGGCCGCTGGCAGGGGTTCGGCCTTGGCAAGCCATTCCCCAAAGTCCTGCATCAATTGCGGAATTTTCGCCGCGTTTGGCAAGACGACAGGTGAACCGGCGATGCGGCGGGGAAACCTGCTATAGATGCCGCCGATTTCCGGCTGGCTGCGGGCGACAATGCCCCGGTGCAGTTCGCGCACGGTGTTTTCACCTATCGGCGTATCCTTTGCCGCCATTTCGCGCATCCACAACACGGCGTCGTAATGGTCAACCGCCTCCAGATGATCGCGCAGAGGCTTGCCGCCCACGGTAATGCCGTGTTCGATAAGCTCCGCCGTTTCGCGCAACGTCAGCGTGTTGCCTTCAATGGCGTTGGATGTATAGGTCAGATCAACGTCATAGGATTTTTGCAGGGAAAGCAGCACCTCTCGCGATACCGGGCGCATTGCGTCGAGCCGCTCTTTCTTCGCGGCGATTGAGGTCAGAAGCTCGTCCATGACGCCCTACAGATACCACGGGCGGGGGCTTGCACAAAGTTTGAAAACCTGCATGGTTAACGGGTCATCACTTACCCCTTGTGGCCCAACAGTTTCGATTCATGATGATCGAAAACACAGGGGCTAGCCATAAATGAACTTCACGATTGCGCTGCTTCAACGTTTCCATCAGGTCATGATCAGGATCAAAATCTAGCGAAAGACTGGAGTATTGTCGTCATCCAAAAGCGGCGGGCGCGGACTTGGCCGTATTTCCTGAGCTTTGAAAGATCGGTTGTGCTCCTTGTCCGCCTGATGAAGCAGGGGCG
>DATBEF010000108.1:0-4116 GCA_036269625.1 Bryobacteraceae bacterium
ATCTCGCGTGTTGAACTGCTTCGTGCCGCAAAGGATGTACCGTTCAAAGTCGCGAATGGAAAAATCGAGTTCACGATCCCTGGCGTTCTCGATTACGAAATTGCCGCAATGCATTCAGTTTAGGGAAAGAAAAGGCAGTCTTCACTGGGTAGACCCATCCGTTAATCAAAACCGGAGGGGTTTGAAGAGCGGTGGACCGCTATGGAAAACCAATTGGCGGAGAGCGAGGGATTCGAGTTTTGCGGGCGTGAGCGAAGCGGGAGCCCGCAGGCGATATCCTGAGCGAAGCCGAAGGATCTGTGGCGGAGAGCGAGGGATTCGAACTTGAGCCGTTTTGCAGGCGTGAGCGAAGCGGGAACCCGCAGGCGAAATCCTGAGCGAAGCCGAAGGATCTGTGGCGGAGAGCGAGGGATTCGAACCCCCGATACCCTTTCAGGTATGCCGGTTTTCAAGACCGGTGCAATTAACCGCTCTGCCAGCTCTCCGCGGCGAGTAGGGCTTTATAGATTGTAAGGCCAAATAGGCATTTTCCGTGAACCCTTAACTCGGCTTTCCTACTTCCCCGGCAGCACAAGTACTTCAACGCCCGACGCAGCGTCCTTCTGGTGGAAGATCTGCTCGGTAGCCTTCTGGAAATCCTCCGGCTTTGCGAACGGAATATCCGTGAAGGTCTGCGGATTGCGATCCGTCAATGGAAACCAGGAACTCTGCACCTGCACCATGATGCGATGGCCGCGGCGGAAGGTGTGGAACAGATCGGGCATCGTGAAGTTGACCTCCGTCTCCTTCCCTGGCGTCAACGGCTCCGGCTTCTCCCAGCTATTGCGAAACTTCGCCCGGAACGGCTCGCCTCGGAGCAGCTCCTGGTAGCCGCCCATTCGTAGCGGAGGTGCATCCAGGATCCGTTTGTTGCCGGCCTCTGAGTTATCGGGGTCGGGATAATCCTCGGGATAAACGTCAATCAACTTCACAACAAAGTCAGAGTCCGTTCCTGAACTGGCCACCTTCAAACGTGGCGTGATCGGCCCAGCAATCGTTACATCCTCTTTCAACGGTTCGGTCTCGTAGACCACCACATCGGGCCGGTAGCTCGCGAATCTCTGATCGTCCACCATGTAGCGTTGTGGCACGGTATCTGTCGTGTAGCCCACAAACGGTACCGGATGATCAGGGTCGCTCACATAACTGTCCAGGCCCTTGCTCTCCGCCGGCGGATCGAAACTAAGCTTGCCGCCCTTGTGAAAATACAGCGTCTTCGCGGTCGCGGCCTTCGGCGGCCAAGTATCGTAGTGCCGCCACACGTTGGTTCCCGTTTCGAAGACGACCGCCTTGGGCTGTGCTTTACCTCCACCTTTCAGATAATGCTCGAAAAATGGGAACTGAATCTCGCTGCGAAAATATGCGCTCGTCTTCGCGTTGAACTGCACATCGCCCAGGTGGGTGCCATCGCTGCGCGCCCAACCACCATGCACCCACGGCCCCTCAACCAGCGTCGTCGGCGTCTCCGGATTGAATTTATTGATGGCGTAAAAAGTCCGGTAGGGACCTTCAAGATCCTCCGCGTCGTACCATCCGCCCACCACCAGCACCGCGCATTTCACATTCTTCATGTGCTGTGACAAGTCGCGTGCCTTCCAGTAGTCGTCGTAAGTATCGTGCTTGAATTGATCGTTGAACAGCCAGTTCGAACCTTTCAAATACTGCGTATCAAGGTTCGCAATGTCGCCCGCCTGCAAATAGAACTTGTACCGGTCCGGCGTTCCAAAGTTGAACGGAACCGTAGGTCCCGGGCCCACTGGATTCTTCTGGGGACCGAAAAACGCATAGAACCCAAAAGTCGCCGCCAACATGAATGCTCCGCCGTGATAGCTATCATCACCCAGAAAGAGGTCGGTCATCGGTGCCTGCGGGCTGGCCGCCACCAGCGCAGGATGCGAATCGATAATCGACGCCGATGTATAGAAACCCGGATACGAAATGCCCCAGATGCCCACCTTGCCGTTATTGTTCTCCACCTGCTTCAGCAGAAACTCGATCGTGTCGTATGTATCTGAAGCGTCGTCCACATCCTTGGGCGATTTCTTTTCGTCGATATGCGGCCGCATTTCCACAAAATCGCCTTCGCTCATCCAGCGCCCGCGCACGTCCTGGTAAACGAAGATATATCCGCTCTTCTCAAACTCGTCGGACGGGCCCAGGTGTTCCGGGAAGCGATCCTCGCCGTATGGCGCCACGCTGTATGGAGTGCGGTCCATCAAGAATGGATACGACCCTCCGGCCGCCTCCTTTGGCACATACACAGCCGTAAACAACCGAACCCCATCGCGCATCGGAATCCGGTATTCATATTTGGTGTAGTGAGCCCGTACATATTCCTCGGTAGAAGCCGCAGGCGCAGACTGCTGAGCATGAGTGGCCCCTGGCTCAAATGCAACCAAAACCATCAAAGAAAAAAGTGCGCGATAAAACGTTCGCATTGATCCAGGTTTCTCCTGACAAACCAGATTACTCCAGAAACGCCTTCAATGTTCCTCGTTCCCTTGTTCACTCTCCGCCGTTCCCCGTTTTCCCTTCCGCCTTCTCTGGAGTCGTCAGCGGCTTCGTAATGTCGTCGAGCATGTCCGGCGTACCATCCACGCGCTCGAGCGCCGGGTACCGTTCACCGTCGTGGTAATCAATCTCCGCCATGTGCACGAACGAATCAGCCTGCACGATCAAATGAATCGCCTCCGTGCTCCCCTTCGCCTTGCGAATCGCCGCTTTCAGCACATCGCCGGAATAAATCTGTCCATCCACCGCCATGATCTTTTCGCCCGGCGCCAGTTGTGACTTGTCCGCGGGGCCGTTCCAGCGAACGTCGCCAATTGTGCCGTCGCTGCCAACCCGCACTCCAATCGAGAACCAGTAGTCGCTTCCACCGCCGCGCCGGCTCGGCACCGCAGCCAGCGTGCGATCGGTCGCGCTTGGCTTGTCTTTGTACACCAGTCGGTAACCGCCTCGCTCAATCCCGCCCACGTCCGCGTGCACGTTGATCTTGTCCACCCGGTCATGCAGAAAAGTCGCCCAGTCGTAAGGCACAACCGCATTCAAGTCCTCAACCAGCTCATCGAACTGGTACGGAACAATCATTGGTCCCGTATTTCCACCCTTGCCCACAAAAATCCGCTCAAAATCATCCAGCGACTTCTTGTTATCCGTCAGCTTGCGAATCAGCGTATCGGCATCGAGCCAAAGCAGCAGGCCTTCCTGGTAATAATCCTGCCCGCGCCGCCAATTCGCCCACGCTGGATTGTTGTCGCGCAGTATGCTCGCCGCAACCGCCGAGTCGGTGGTCGAGCGCCACTCCCGCCCTGGGGTGCAGTCAAGCAATGCCGCGGTCTGGGCAAGTTTGTCGCGGTACTGCTCCTGCGTCTCGAGACCTGAGCGCGCCGCCAGCACGGTTCCAAGATATTGCGTCATCCCCTCGTACACCCACAGCAGCGCTCCCTGTTGCGCCGTTGCAAAGTCCGGCTGGTACAGCCCCGCCGGTCGCCGGTACTTGCCATTCCACGAGTGCGTAAACTCGTGCGGCAGCAGGTCCGCTTCCCTCAACTGGTGGGCATCGTCAGCAAAGCCCTTTTCGCCCACCCCGTTGTTCGACGACTGGCCATGCTCCAGCCCTTCGCCGCCGGCAACGTCAGAAAGCGTCAGCAGCAAATGGTAGACGTTGTAATGGTGCGAACGGTAAAGCGCATCGGCCTCGCGCACCAGGTTGCCCAGCTCTGCCAGCAGCGCAGGACGCAGATTCGAGTCCTCCGGGTAGTCCGAAACCACATCAATAAAGTGCTTCGGCGTGATAGTCGGCGCCAACGCAAACTCGTGGAAGTTCTGCCCCGTAATCACCGGCGAATCCTCCAGTTGCTCCACATTCGTCGCCATGAATTGTGTGGTCGATCCCGCCGCCGGAACCGGATACGATCCATTCCCCAGCGGCGTAAGCGCCGTACCCACGCCCCAGCCCGCCGGAACCTTCAGCGACGGCTGAATTCGAATCTCACGCACCGGAATATGCGCCGGATACAGCATCAGCTTCTCCCACTCCAGCACCGCCAGCTTTTGCGAAATGCGCGCCGTCAC
>DATBEF010000109.1:0-21680 GCA_036269625.1 Bryobacteraceae bacterium
GTGACTGGCGGCCAAACTCTCCGGCGTGAGGGAACTGGGCGAGCAATGTCGCTTCCTGTAACAGAGCGGCAATTCGGGTGAGCCGATGCCGCCAAAGCCCTGGCTGGAGGATATCTGCATGAGACGCGACAAGCTAGAAAACAGTTATGTGAAACGGCTGACTGCCGCGGCACAACACATATTCCCTGACATCCGTACCATCTCCGGGTACACAGAGCTTCATCGGCAGGTCGAGAAAGATCTGGCACAATTCATGAACGAAGAATCGGCCGTCTTCTTTAATGCCGTTTCCGACGCCTCGGCTGGCATCATTGCCGGGGTTGTGAATCCGCCTCTGTTGCCGATCTTGGACGGCGTGTCGGCCGACGAGTTGGGTTCGTGCGCCGTGTTCGTCGATAGCCAGAACCATGCTTCCATCCTGGACGCTGTGCGCCTGGCGAAACCGGACAAGACATATGTTTACCGCCATTGCGATGTTGAGCACCTGGAGCAGTTGCTTCGCCGCAGCTCCCACCGGCGAAAGCTTGTCATTACGGATGGATACTTTTCCATGAGCGCCCGTGTAGCTCCATTAGTCGAGATTGCAGATCTCTGCGAGAAATGGGACGCCCTGCTATTCGTGGATGATGCCCACGGCACGGGGGTCTTCGGCGAAACCGGACGCGGTACTCCGGAAATGCTGAGCGTGGAGGATCGCGTCGATTTTTGGATCGGCTCCGCCGCTAAAGGCCTGGGAGTTCGCGGCGGCTACATCGCCGACCCAAAGGAATTGATGGACTATCTGCGCATCTCCTCTCGCCGATATGTTTTCAGCGGAACACCCCCGGCTGGGATTCCGGCTGCGGTTTCGGAGGCCCTGAGAACAGCCAAGGTGGAATGGTGGCGCCGGCTCAAGGTTCAGACGAATGCCGAGATGCTGCGCAACGGACTTCGCGAACTGGGCTGCGAGGTTATGGGCGAAGGACATATTGTGCCTTGGCTCATCGGGAATGACGGCGAAGTGGATCGCATCTCACACGTTCTGGAAGAGAGCGGAGTTTTCGCTTCCGCTGTGCGCTTTCCCGCGGTGGCAAAGGGCGAGGCCATCGTGAGATTCATGCTGATCGCCAGCCATACCGACGAGCATGTCAAGCGAACGCTGGCGGCTTGCGCAAATGCGCTGCGCGGCATGGGGCAAAAGCGGTGCTACTTCGCTCCGATGGAAATGGCACAACCCACCGCGCTGTTTGCCAACCCGAATCCGCCGGAACTGGTAGCCACCGCCTAACCCAACAGCAAGTCAGCCCTGCCCCCGGCGGCCGGCTTGGAATCCGATCACGGGGCTAACGCGTTGATCAGAGCAGTGCCATTCGGGCTGCCCCAGCCGGTGACCAGGTCGTAGCCCTTTTCTGTAGAATAGGCGCCATTGCTGCCACTGATAATGTCATGGAAATCAGTGGCGTGCGACCCGAGGCCAATCGAGTAAATCGTTGGGTTGATAAAGCCGAGCGTCGATCTGCCGTTCGCGACAGACTGTTCATTGACCAGCGCCAGATAGCCGGCCCACCGGGGCGCGGCAAAACTGGTTCCGCCCCACCCTCCGGCGCAAGTGCCGTCATAGCAAATGTAATTGTCCGTGTTCGCTTCGGCGGCAACATCGGGGGCATTCCGCAAAGTCCTGGATCCTTTATTAGCCGTGGTGATAACTCCCGCAGTCTTCTGATAGCTGGGAATCGCGATGCCGTTCGGGGAAATCCCGCCGCCGCTACCGCTCCAGGCAGTTTCGGATTTCCAAGGGCCGCCCGCGCTACTGGTAGTTAGGTCCGTGCCGCCCACCGAGGTGACATAGGCATCGTCCGCCGGGTAAACATAGCGGGACCTGTTCTTGTACGCGCCGCTGTCGCCGGACGCCACAAACAGGTTCTGGCCCTGCGCCGCAAACTCCTTGAATATCGGGTCGTCGCTGGCTGGGTCGGCCGGACTCCAGCCCCACGAGCAACTCAACGACTTCGCCAGGTTGTCCACAGCCATCCGGTTAAACATGCTGACATCGCTGTTGTCCGACACATACACAAGCACCTGTTCCATGCCGGGCGCCATCGAGATCGCCACTTCGATGTCCAACACCTGTTCGGTATCATCACAACTGCCGGTACAGCTCAGGCTGGATCCGTCCGTCGACACGCCGACTACCGCCGGCGTAAACGGTTGCCCGACCTTCTTGAAGTAATTGACGACGTCAGCGTTGTTGTAACCCGCAAATTCAAGCAGCCCGATCGACTGGCCCGAACCGGTGAGAGAACCTGTGCCATAATAAGCTTCCCTCATATCGCTTCCGAGAAAGTAGCCGCTAGGCCCGGAGCCGGTTGTATTGCCTCTGACTTCCGAATCTCTCACCAGACTGGCGGGACGCGGTATCGAGTAATTGTCCAGGCCCGTAATGTGCCACAGCGGTACGCTCAGATCCGGCGATGGCTCCCGGTCCGGCGAGTAGAATGTGCGCGGTTCGGTAGGGTGCTGGTACAAGCCCATGTTCACCCGGAACGCTTTCTCGATGTTCGCCACCGGCCCCGTTACATCCACGACCAAGCGATTCGGCGAGGTGCCGGTCACGGTCAAACCGTTTCGTTGCGCGAAACGAATCACCTCCGCGTAATCCTCCTCGGTAGGGCCGAACCGATCGGTGAACTCCTGCACACTGAGAAATTGGTGGAAAAACGGGCTTTGCGGATCATAAATTTCTTGCAGCATTTCGTCGAGTTCCGGCTCGTTACGCAGCGGAAGAGCGATGTTCAGCCGCAAGAACTGAGTGTTAGGCAAATGGTGCAGGAATCGCGCCTGTCCACCTGTAACTTGTTGGCGCACATGACGCGTCAGCGTGGACTGTGCCTGCGCCCCGGTTGTCGTGACGAATAGGAGTAAGGCCGTACATGGCACTAAACACAGTACTCGAACACCTGTTATTCCACAGCATTTTCCCGATTGGTTCATCCTTGGTTCCTTCCCTTGCTTCTCAAAAAACGGAATCTCGTGATAATACTGCATTAAGAATGTACGGTCAATAACAGACCGGGAAAATACCGGCGGCAACTTCCGGACTTGAAGACTGTAGTTCAAAGAAGGCTTGTGCCTGAGTTTCGGGTTGAACAAAAATACTGGGTCGCCTGGGGACGAAACAGAAAATATGCGAATGCGGCGCACAGCAGAGCATGTAGGAGCAATTCAAGCGGGGAGTGGAAGGCGCTGAGGACGACATGGAATGCAATCCAGGCAATCGCGAGCCAGCGCGCCCAGTTGCTGCCGCGGAGCATGTACACTCCACTGACAATCGCCAGCAAACGGACGAGAGAAATCCATACGATGTCGTATTGAAACGGATGCTGCGGCTTGAGATCAGTGAGGTGAAAAGCAAGCCCGATTGCGCCCGTCACTATGTACAGGCAACCGATCACGGTCACAGAGAGTGGACGTTTTTTCATACCGAGCCGCGAGTTATTCGAGGATCTTTCCGATGAGCCACATGTGCCCGAAGGGATCAACCAGGGCACCTTGGAGCATTTGTCTTATCGGGCGTGGTCCAGTCGTAGAGTGCTTGTGTTCGACCACTGGACTTCGCTCGACGGCTCCCGCGGCCAAAGCGCGCCTATGCACTGCGACGGGGTTGTCAACAAAGAGCTCGATCCTGACAGTTGTGAAACCGACCGCAGCGGGGTCTCGTGTCCCGTGGGGCGGCGACTCTTGCGCGAGGAAGAATTGCGCACCGTGAATCGAAAGTCCAGCGACGACGTGTCCACCGCTTCCCAGACGCCAAAGAACGGCTGCGCCGAATGCGGCATCGTAGAACTCGATAGCGGCGTTCCCGTCACGAACGGCCAACATTGGAGAGATTTGAGGCGTCATTATCACGGGCTGGGAAACCACGGCTCCCCAGTCGTCAGGGCTGAGGTCGCGAGCATGCTGCGAAAACAGCCAATGATGGCCGGCGAGATCCTCCACTCCGTACTGCCGCTCGCCATACACGGTGTCATGCAGATCCTCGATAATCCGGGCGCCCGCGGATTTCACTTTTTTAAAATGGGAATCCACATCCTCGAGAAACACAGTTAGGCTCTGGGTCCCGGATCCCAGTTGTGATGGAGTAGCGCTGCCCGGCCGAACTCTGTTGAGCATGATGCATGCGCCGCCGAGATGCATCTGTGCTCCGCTGACAGCTCCACCAGGTTCGCCATATCGGTAGTGCTCGCTGAACCCGAATGTCGCCGTCAACCAGGCGATAGCCTCGGCAACGTCCGAATACACGATGTGCGGAAGTAGCGTGCTAATGGGGACGGAGCGATTCGAGGTCACCGGACTCATCTTCGGGTTTACGATACCCCAGCGGACGCGAATTTGTATTGTAAAAAAGCGTCACTTGGCGGGCGCCGTCAGCGGAACATGATTGCGCCGCTGAGGAGAGGGCGGGCAATAAGCAGTTGGAGTGATGCCAGTAAGATCGCGAAAATCGTGAATGAAGTGAGCCTGGTCGGTGTAACCGTGCTCGGCCGCAACCATGCACCAGTCAACGTCGGCGGGACGGCGTACAGCGCCCACGATGCTTTGCAAACGGCGTACGCGAGAAAAGCGCTTTGGAGCGAGGCCTACCTGCTCGCGAAAGCGTCGCACGAAGGTTTTCGGCAACAGCCCCACGCGCGAGCGAGCCTCGGCTACAGACGCTCCGCTATCGAGGAGCGATATAGCAGCAGCAATTGCCGGGTCCCACGGGCGGACAAGGCGCTTACGGAGCACAGCTTCAAGCACTCGGAACTTGGCTATCGGCGTGGGCACCTCACATAAGCGCTCGCGAAGCAGACCGCCATCGCCTCCCCAGACGTTGTCGAGCTCGACGACTTGATCACAAGCCTCGCTGATGGGCATGCGCAAAAACGCCGCAGCTCCGCCTAACTTGAATTCCACCGCGATCAGCCGGCGCTGTTCCCTGGTGTCAATGGCGGTGGAGCGCCCGTGCGGGCCCGCCAGTACTGCACCATCCGTGCGATGGACGGTTGCACAATCCAGGCCGCTGTAAGTGCGAAATTCATCCTCATCCAAATTGACCATGAGGTGCACCTGGCCAGTGGGCAGTATCCGCTCCACGGTGGCGGCAAGCTCGCCCTCATGGTAGTGAAAAGATGCAACGAACGGCGCCAGAGCCTGTGCGCACGGACGCGCGGCGATGTGAAGCATTACCGGTCGAGCATAACATCCCGGGGTAGGGTTCTGGTTCTGGCAACGCAGGCGAAAAACTCGGATGCCGTGCGCAATCAGGTATCGTGCCGCGGTCGAAAATAATTGAGAGGAACCGTTCCGATAAATACTCCCGAACTTCACGCCTTTCTCGGCGGGGCCGCCCGAAGTAATTGGCATCTCCAGTTTGGAGCTCCTCAGGCGGTTACAAACAACGTTGAAATTGGCGGGAATGGGCTTGGCTAGCGGTCCACTCGACCCATCTTTGGGCTGATTGCTGATTGCCGATGACTAGTTAGTACCACCCAGTACTATTTTCCGATTATTAGCTAAAAACAACTAGCATCAACTCACAATCGTCGAGTATTATCTAATCCATAGAAAGGACCATAACTGTGCCTCGTTCATTGCCTATGCTGTCAGCCATGGGCTTTCTCGCCATTGGCTTTTCGCTATCCGTCCAACCCGTCCGGGCGGACAGCTTTCTTCCGAACGTCTCCAATCTCAACTTCCTTGATTACACGGGCGCCGCGCCCAAGGATTACTTTACGAACGTTAAGCCAGTCGGTTGGACCGGCGGAACGGGTCTTATCTTTATAGATGCGCCCGGCACGGCCGATAACGGGAGTTACCTCTCGGTTTATAAGCCCTTCCCAGCAAACAGCCCAGCTGGCGGGAACTTCGTAGAGGCCGACGGCAACCCCAGTTTTGAGAGTGGGTTTAACCAAACCATCACGGGGCTAACTCCGGGACAGACCTACACGCTGAGCTTTTACCAAGCAGCCTCGCAGCAACTTGGATTTGCAACTGGCTTACCCACGACGGAGAGGTGGATCGTCTCGTTGGGTACCGCTGGCCTTAGCCTGAAAGGCGGCGGCCCGACGGATCCGACATATGGGCCGACGGACATCTATTACAGCACGGATGCGAGCGCGGACATCGTGGCTAGCTCGTTGATGACCACTCCTTCCGCAGGCGTTACTTCTTGGCAGTATGTCTCCGTCAATCTTACAGCCGACTCTACGACCGACCTGCTGAGTTTCTTGGCTTGGGGTGACAACGGCAGCACCATTAATCTTCCGCCGATTGTGTTCCTGTCCGGGGTCAATTCAACAAAAGTATCGTCAACACCGGAGCCAGCCAGTATGTTTTCGCTGGGTATTGCACTTGCGGGCCTCGGCTTCAGTTTGGCTATACGGCACAGACGTAATACCAGAGTCTAATCAGGATATCGGGGCTCCCTGCGAGATTGTTACATCGCTATAATTTTCGCAGTGGAGCCCTGAGGGCCACGCGGTAAGACATTGCCTGCCTTCCTAGACCTGCAGCATCTCGTGACGTTCTTTATGAATGTTACGAGGCTTTGCCTTTGGCTGCTGCTCCTCGCCTTAGTTTTCGTACCCTTGGAGCGATTATTCGCGCTGCACCCGCAGAAATTCTTCCGCAAAGCTCTTGCCCAAGATCTAGGCTACTATTTTCTGAGCGGGTTGGCGCCTGCCTTGCTGCTGACCATACCGCTTTCCTTTGTTGCATTCGGCGCTCATGCTATCGTTCCCCACCGTTTGCAAGCGGCGGTTGAGGCCAGACCGTTGTGGGAACGCATCCTAGCCGGACTAGTGGTCGGTGAGATCGGTTTCTACTGGGGGCATCGCTGGACTCATGAAATCCCCTTCCTGTGGCGCTTTCACGCTGTCCACCACAGCGCCGAGCACGTTTATTTCTTGACTAGCTCGCGGGCCCATCCGATCGACAATGTTTTCATTCGGCTGTGCGGTTTGATCCCGGCTTACATTCTGGGAGTGGCAAGTCCGTTAACGCCAACGGGCAGCGTGGTCCCAGTGTTGATTGTGCTGGTTGCAACGATGTGGGGCTTCTTCATCCACTCGAATGTGCGATGGCGGCTGGGTCCGCTGGAGTGGCTGATCTCCACTCCCGCATTCCATCATTGGCACCACACCCTCCGAGAACCGCTGGATCGCAACTATGCGTCTATGCTGCCCTGCATGGACTGGATTTTCGGCACCTATTACTTACCCCGGAATCAATGGCCGTCCGCTTATGGCAGTGATACGAAACTGCCTGATTCGTTGGGCGGCCAATTAATGTTTCCGTTGCTCCCGCACCCGTCCCAAGTCACTTCGCCGGAGCCGGTTGCAGCAGAGAACTCGCGCCATTTTTAATCGTGAGAACGATTCCTGCAAAAACTATACTCGTTCTTGATCTTTGATTGGCGGTGGATTAGGCGCCAACGGCACTTAACCGCCGTGACCGACAGGATTGTTTCCGAGTGCAGTCCGGGAGCTATCCGGAAACTCCCCGGCGCGTTTCGGTAAGCCTTCCAAACCCCACAGGTTCCCTGGCACTCCCCGGCTGCTCGGTATACTTCTGTCTGTCATCTAGAGAAACGTGGAACTTTTCGTTGAGCAATTCGTATTGTAATGAGCGCAGATACTAGTCGATCATCGATACGAACCTATGCCCAGACGCTCATCCCCTCTTCAGTCGGAGATGGTCCAGGGAACGCTGGACATGTTAATCCTGCAGACGCTCGTCCTTGGCCCCGCCCATGGACAGACGATTGCCCATGCCATCGAGCGGGGTTCAGAGGATGTTCTTCAAGTCGAACATGGATCGCTCTATCCTGCGTTGCACCGTTTGCAGAATCGCGGCTGGATCGCCGCGTTCTGGGGAACCTCAGAAAACAATCGGAAGGCAAAGTATTACCGGCTTACGCCCGAGGGCAAGAGGCAACTCGCGGCGCAGACATCGCGGTGGGAGCAATTGGTACGCGCGATTGGTCGCATTCTGAATCCCGTTACGGAGAAGCAAGGATGAACTGGAGGAGATTCCTCAGACGTGATGCAGCCGATGTCGAACAGCGCGAGGAACTTGAGTTCTACGTCGATCTGACGGCGGAAGAATACGCGGCACGAGGAATGGACCCGGTTGATGCAAAGGCCGCTGCACGGAGGAAACTCGGCAACCCTACCTTGATCCGCGAGGAGATTTATGAAATGAACGCTCTCACGTTTATCGAAGGCGCGCTGCGCGATGTGCGGTATGCCCTTCGGATGATACGAACGAAGCCGGGCTTCAGCGTCCCTGCGCTGCTCTCGCTGGCCCTTGGGATCGGCGCCAATATTGCCATCTTCAGCGTGGTCAATGCCGTACTAATTCGCCCTTTGCCTTATCCTGAGCCGGAGAAGCTGATCGGCGTTTTCAACTCCGCAGGGTTTTCGGGGCAGATCATAAAAGACTGGCCCCTCACGCTGGACATGTACGTCGCCTACAAGGAAAACGCAGGGAGCTTCGAGGAATTCGGCGTGTGGACTCCCGGTGCGGCAGCGGTTACCGGCGCGGGCGATCCCGAACAGGTTGCCACCGTGACCATGACGCACGGAGTCCTCCGTGCGCTTGGAGTGAGGCCCTATTTGGGGCGGTGGTTCTCGAGCGCAGATGAGATGCAAGGCGCGCAGAAAACCGTGATTCTCTCCTATAAATATTGGCGGCGAAGGTTCGGCGGCGATGGGCGCGTACTGGGCCGGTTGGTTCTCATCGATTTCGTCCCGTATCAAGTAATCGGAGTGATGCCTCGGAGCTTTGAATTCCTCAACCTCGCTCCTGACGTGTTCCTGCCGCAAACCGTTGCCAGCGGCGCGCCGGGATCACAAGATGCCGATCAGTCCGGTATCGCCCGGCTCAAATCCGGTGTTAACCTTGCACAAGCCAATCAAGACATTGCGCGCGTACTACGGATTTGGGGTAGCAGGGCGGGCCTCGAGCGAATACTTGAGCAGCTTCGAGTCAAACCCAACCTCCATCCGCTGAAGCAGGATGTTGTTGGAGACGTTGGCGCCGTTCTCAAGATTCTCATGGCAGCGCTGGCATTGGTGCTGTTGCTCGTCTGCGCGAACGTTGCAAACCTCGTTCAAGTGAGGACGCAGGCCCGACATCAGGAATTTGCGATTCGGGCGGCGCTTGGCGCAGGTTGGGGGCGCATCGCGCGTGAGCTGCTGATCGAGAGTCTTGCTTTGGGTGTTCTCGGTGGGGCTATCGGTTTGGGTCTTGCGTATGCGGGGCTTCGGCTGTTAGTAACCCATGGACCGACAGCTCTACCTAGAGTGGGGGAGATATCGATCGAGTCGACGAGTACCTTGTTCGCGCTGGCCTGCTCCTTGGGATCGGGCACCTTGTTTGGATTGATAGCGGTACTCAAATCAGGTCTTAGCAGCAGACTCGGAAACGCGCGAGGCGCCAGCGCAAGTACGGAGGAGTTGCGCACACAAAATGTACTGGTGATCGCACAAGTGGCGCTCGCTTTGGTGTTGTTAATCGGGGCGGGATTACTGGGTCGCAGCTTCATCGCGTTAAGCGGCGTAAGACCGGGTTTTACTCACCCCGAGCAGATTCAGACGATCCGGCTGTTTATTCCCGAAGCTCAGATACGAGAGCCCGAGCGAGTAGCTCAAATGCAAGCGCATATCCTCCACAATCTTGCCGCTATCCCCGGTGTTACCGGGGCGGCGTTCGCCACTGCTTTGCCGCTCGAACTGGAATACCACAACGGCAATCCCGTCTTCGTCGAGGGCAAAACGCCAGTTGGCCAAATCCCCCCGAACCGAACCATCAAGCAAATTTCGCCAGGCCTCTTTGCCGCCCTAGGTACACGGCTGATCGCTGGCCGGGACTTCACCTGGGACGATCTGCTCAATCAACGCCGTGTGGCAATAGTCTCGGAGAACATGGCTCGCGAAAATTGGGGTGAGCCGCGGGATGCACTTGGGAAACGCATCCGAATCGGCGGAGACGGGCCGTGGAGCGTCATCGTGGGCGTTGCCGAAAATGTCTATGAAGATGGTGTCGATCAACCGCCCCCTGGGTTGGTCTACTTTCCAGGTGTTCGGCGCGGCGTCACCTTCGCCATACGAAGCAGTCGCGCCGGCACAGAAAGCCTGCTCAAAGAAATCACGGCGAAGATCCACGTCGTGGATTCCAGCCTGCCATTGGCGAGAGTTCGAACTCTGAACGACCTCTATAGACACTCTATGGCGCGCACGTCCTTCGCTCTCGTTTTGCTTGGAATCACCGCAGCAATGGCGCAGACGCTAGCGATCATCGGAGTCTACGGCGTTCTTGCTTATGCCGTTGCACAGCGTCGCAGAGAGGTAAGCATCCGTGTCGCTCTGGGCGCCGAACCTGCAATGGTCAAAGCACTCTTCGTACGGCAGGGCTTAATACTCACATGCATTGGGGGGGCGATCGGCTTAGCTTCGGCGCGCGGACTCTCCCACTGGACATCTTCCCTACTTTTTGGAGTTACAGCGGTCGATCCGTTAACCTACGGCGTTTCAGGAGCGGTTATTTTTGCGGCGGCCCTGACCGCTAGTTACATCCCAGCCCGACGAGCCGCTTCGCTGAATCCAATGGAGGGGCTGCGCAGCGACTGAGACACGGCGGCGCGCTGCACCATAAGCGTTAAACTTAAGGCATTTCGGGCAGGGGCTGCCGAGCTAATTCCGAAAGACTACTTTCCGTGAAGGCCGTTTTTCAGTTCCCAACTACTGGGTTGCCGACGGCCTGGACACAATCTTTAAATGCTTGGCCGTTACTCACGAGCCAATCAGGGTCCTAATAGTCGCCGTCTCAAAAAAAATGCGCTAATCTACTGAGTCAGGGAGGTCCTTACGCCGCTACATAAAGCCAAAATCTGCAAAGGTTGCTGGGTGCAGATGCACGTACCCGTACCGCTGCGTGGATTGGCATCAGTGCCGTTTCGAGTATTCGGCATTCGTCCGAGCCGAATGAATCCCGATCTTTGTACGATCTGCGAGTTGATGTTTACGAAGGTGATGAAGGCGCGCAAGATTAGCATTGACGCGACTGTCTTATTCGCCGACCTAAGAGGCTACACGAAGCTATCTCAGTCTATTTCGCAGGACGCGATGTCAGGATTGCTCGATGCTTTCTACGACGATTGCGCAAACGCTATCTGGGAGTGCGACGGAATCCTGAACAAAACCACTGGAGATTGCGTCATGGCCGTGTTCAATTTCCCGATTAGGCGTGCCGACCACGCAACGATGGCCTTACGAGCAGCGCGTCAGATTCAGAAGAGTTGGCGCGCAAGACGCGAGACACTCGCCGAACCCGCCAGTCTCAGCAGCGGAGAACTCGGAATAGGTGTCGGCATCCACTCCGGAGAGCTCAGTTTTGGGGAGTTTGGCCGGTCCCATCGCGACTTGACTGCAATCGGTACTGTTGTGAACCTTGCTTCGCGGGCGCAGTCAGCCGCGAATGCTGGCGAGACTCTGCTCACCCAGGCCGTCTATGAACGAGCACAATCCGATTTGATGGGCAGTAAGGCGAAGGAGTACCAACTGAAGGGCTTTGAAGCCCCCGTTACGCTATACGCGGCCTGAGAACACGGCCGTTGCCCGCAAGATCGAAGCTTCCTGTCGAGCAAACACGCTTACCGCTCTTGAGACAGTCCGGTCATCTCACCGCAGGTGAGGATCGGATTTATGGCAAGATTCGCACAGCGGCAATAGTCATATCGTCGTGCTGATCGGCGCCAGCGGAATACTGCTCTGCACGTTCCACGATGGCCTGAAGCAGTTCCGCAACGCTTGCGTTCTGATGGCGAAGAATGATGGCTTCGATCTCGGCCTCCTCCCACATAGCCCCGGAAGCATCGAAAACTTCTGCAATGCCATCCGAAATAGAAAGGATGAGGGTTCCCGGGTTAAGGTCGATCGTATCTTGACTGTATTGAGTTGATGGAAGCATGCCGATGGGCATGCCCGTAGGCTCCGCACGCCTGATCTGTCCTCCGCCCGCACCGGCGAGGATCATGGGCGGGGGGTGCCCGGCATTCACATAGGTGAGTTTTCTTCGTTCCGCATCCAGCACCCCGCAGAACAACGTGGAGTAACGATCGACGCTCGAACACCTGTAGACCGCGTCGCTGAGCTCAGTGACCAGAGTGGAAACAGGTAGCGCCTGGCGCAGTAATTGGCTTCGCAGCAGGGTCTGTATGCTGGCCATAAGCACTGCGGCCGGCAGGCCTTTCCCTGACACGTCGCCGATAGTTATGCTGAATAGACCGAGCGGCAACTCAAGAAAATCGAAGTAATCACCCCCGACGGATGTCGCGGGACGGAAGAAACTTCCATATTCCAGGCCTGTGACGGGGCGCAAATTTTGCGGCAGCAAATTCTTCTGCACTTCCCGAGCCAAATCCAGTTCACGACGAAGCAGGCGAGCCGATTCCGCTTCCTGACGGAGCCTCTCTGACTGTATTTCCGAAGCCGAGTAAACCGCGATCAAACCTAGGAGTTCCGCGTCGGAGCTTGAGAATCCGCCGGGCTTGTTCAGAACTTGCATAGCACCGATCACCCGCCCCTCGACCCGCAGCGGAACCGCGAGCACCGACTCAGTTTGGTACCCGCTGGTCTGATCGACTCGCCGCAGAAACCGCTGGTCGGACGCGGCATTATTCACGATGATGCTGTGGTTTTCGGCTATGCAAGCGCCGATGATTCCCGTGCCTGCGGCAATGCGAAGCTCGTCCACACCGTGCGCGACTTTGGTCCAAATCTCTCCCGTTCGTTCGTCGGAGAGCCATACGCTACAACGGTCAGCGCCCGTGAGATCCCGCGCTAGGTCCGCGTTGAGGTTTAGCAGCTTCGCGATATCGGACTCGCGACTGATACGAGCCGCATGTTCGAAGATGACGCGACAAATGTGTTTCGCGACGGCAGAATCGTCAAGCAGGCCTGAGTCGCTCATTACCAGTCCAGATAACTCATTATCGGTAAACGCAAGACTGAGCATCGGGTTCACGAGGAACCGGCTCGCTTGACGGTGCGTTTCGGAGGGGCTGATGGAGCGAGCATGTGCTTGCGGATATGACCGGCAACTACGAATCATAGTCTCGCGCACGGGGGTGCACTTCATGCACTTGCAATGACGGTATCCGCGTATCCGCGACATTGATGAGCCTGTTCCCCGCAACGGCAAGCGTGAGTAGAGAGAAATGCGCCAGCGCCGTTTGCTCGTCTGCGGAGCCGAAGTAGCTTCTGTCCTGCGATCGAGCGCATCACCAATAAACGATGAACCGACGCGACTGATCTAATGCGCGACTGATCGAAAGTCGGCGCGCAATTTCAGATTTTGAGAGACCTTCCGTAAAGAGCTTACGCGCTTCCCCTGTACCTGATGCATGTCGCAATCGGGCTGATCCACGGCAGCGGCAGTTCAAGTTTCTGATACTCTTTGGAGCAAATCATGAAACAGACAAATACTTATCTGAACTTCGACGGAAACTGTCGCGAAGCCATGACGTTCTACGGAAAGTGTCTGCAAGCGGAACCGAACTTCACGCCCTTCTCGGCGGCACCCCCCGAAATGTCCGCGGTAGCGAAGACCGCGCCAGACCGAATCCTGCATGCGGAGCTCGCGAGTGGACCGGTGGTTCTGATGGCGTCGGACACACTGCCGGGCATGCCATTCATTCAGGGCAATAACTTCTCAATCAGCATGACCTGTGACACCGAACAGGAGATGGAGAGAGTCTTTGCCTCGCTTAGTGAAAATGGCAAGGTCACGATGCCATTGCACGACGCATTCTGGGGCGGGCGGTTCGGCATGCTCACGGATCGATTCGGTATCAATTGGATGCTCAGTTTCCGCGCGCCCGTCGCGTGAGGGACAACCAGCACGCCTGAAAAAACACGCTGACCGAAGCCGGACACGGATTTGTGATTTCGGACAACTCTCCTCTCCGCTGTCGCTGGTTCACGGAGGATACCGTTTAGTTTCAACACAGATATCCTCCTGAATCGCGGCCTGAAACCTGCGAATAAGTGTCTCCGGTTCGTCATGGATAGGAGGCAATCTGCGAAATATCATCCAGAATCTTCGCTATAGCGCGCGCATGATGCGTAAGAAACCAGGGCTGACTTCAGCGCTCATCGCTACCCTCGCACTGGGGATCGGCGCCACTACCGCAATCTACACAGTGGTTTATGCCACTCTACTGGCCCCATTACCGTATCCGAAACCCAACCAATTGGTGATGGTGTGGTCGAAGGTGCAGGGCGGCAATAACGTGATCTCAGCCGGCGACTTCCTGGATTGGAAACGGCAAAACAAGGTGTTTCAGGACCTGAATGCGTTCAACGGCGGCAGCGTCAATCTGGCGGCAAACGATCAACCGGAGCAGGTAAATGCGGCATTCACCACGCCCGGCTTTTACCGGATGCTTGGCTACCCTTTTCGGTTGGGCCGCGATTTTCGTCCCGAGGAAGGCGAGCCAGGCAAGGATCGCGTCGTTATTCTCACGCACAAGTTGTGGAGTCGCCTGGGTGCCAATCCCAATCTCATTGGGGAAACGCTGCGCATCAACGGCGAGCCCTATACCGTGGTCGGCGTGCTCCCGGCTGGTATGGCGGATCGCGGAGAGAGCCAATTAGCGATTCCCTTAGCCTTCAGGCCCGACCAGATTAACCACGATTATCACTGGCTACTCGCGATGGGCCGCCTGAAGCCGGGCGTGACTTTGCGGCAGGCACAGACTGATATGGATGCGGTCACGAGGGCAGTCGCGGCTGAATATCCGAAATCCAACAAAGGATGGGGAGCCTCGGTGGAGCCGCTGAAGAACGACTTCCTTCCCCGCGAACGAATTCACAGCTTATGGTTGCTGCTCGGCGCTGTTGCCTTTGTACTGTTGATCGCCTGCGCTAATATCGCCAACTTACTATTGGCGAATGGTACCGCCCGGCAGCGGGAGATCGCCGTGCGCACTTCTCTGGGGGCCACCCGCGAGCAGGTCTTCGCCCAATTTCTCACTGAGAGTATTCTTCTCGCCTTGATCGGCGGCACATTTGGAATTGGACTTGGCCTTGCGCTGCTGCGCGCTTTGGTTGCCGTGATGCCTCCAGGCACCCTGCCCACCGAAGCTGACTTGCATTTGAATCTCCCCATTCTCGCTGTAGCCTTGGCGGCAACCATACTTGCCGGGCTGTTCTTTGGCTGCGCGCCGGCCTGGTATGCCTCACGCGTCGATCCTGGCGAATCGCTCAAAGAGGGAGGACGCGCCGGGACCAGCGCTGGACGCCGTCGTCTGCGCAGTCTCCTCGTTGCCGGCGAGTTCGCGCTCGCTCTCGCCTTGCTCGCAGGCGCAGGGCTCGCGGTTCAAAGCTTCTGGAATGTCACTCGGGTCGATGTGGGCGTGCGGACGGACCACGTGCTTACTTTCGCGCTGCACCCTCCCAAAACGGAATTCAAGAATCCCGCACGAATGGATGCCTACTACCAGCAGATTCTCAGCGCTCTTCATTCGGCCCCGGGCGTGTCCTTTGCCGCTGCCGTTACCGGCATGCCCCTGCGTGGAACGAGCGACGGGATGCCATTCACTCTGGTGGGCGGACCGACCTATGCGGACCCCTCGCAACGGCCTGGCGCGGGCTTCCAGTCGGTAACGCCCGAGTACTTCAGGACCTTTGGCATTCAAGTCCTCAAGGGACGCGAGTTTACGTCTCAGGACAACGCATCGAATATGCGCGTCGCCCTGGTCAATCAAGATTTCGTCAAGCGCTATTTGAAAGGCAAGGATCCTCTCAAAGAGCGCTTGTCCATCGAGGAACTGATTCCGGGAGTTCAGAATCTCGGTCCCGCCGTCGAGTGGCAGATCGTCGGCGTGTTCCATAACGTACGGGCGGGAAATCTCCGCCAGGATTTTCCTGAAATCGACGTGCCATTCGCGCAATCGCCCTCACCAGACGTAAATATTGGCGTCCGCACTGCTGAGGATCCTGTGGCCATGACGAAGACTCTCACAGCGGCCGTGCATGCGATCGATCCAGGCATTGCTTTGGCGGATATTCGCACTATGGACCAAGTGAAACACGAATCGCTCGCCGACGACAGATTCATGTTGCTGCTCTATGGAAGTTTCGCTGCGATTGCACTCCTCCTCGCCGCGGTCGGGATTTATGGAGTAATGGCTTTCGTGGTGGTGCAACGACGACACGAGATCGGCCTGCGCATGGCGCTGGGTGCAAACCGAGGGCACGTAACACTCCTCATAGCGAAAGAAGCCTGCGTGCTTGCTCTGCTTGGGTTGACCTTTGGCTTTGGAGGCGCCGTGCTGGTCGAGCGCACGATGCAAAGCGCCCTGTATGGTGTTGGCTCAATGGACTTCACCGTTATCGGACTCGTCGCGATCCTACTCTTTGCCACTGCGCTGCTCGCTTCCTACGTTCCCGCTAAGCGCGCGGCATCGATCGATCCAATGCAGACACTCAGGACGGAGTAGCTAACGAGTAATTGGCGCGGAGCGGAAACCGGAGTCCAGACGCTACAAATATCGTCCGCGCAGGATCCGGACGTGGTGCGCCAGATGCCCGGCGATGATGTACGCCAGGGCGCGCACAGTGAAGGGATTGTCGCTGGCGATGCCACTTCGTGTCCATGCCTCAGGCGGCATATTGACGAAGAGTGAAATGGTGGCGAGGCGTACGCGGCGGAACTCCTCGATATGGGCGGCCCAAGCGATCCGATCGGCTTCGGCGCCGGATGCCGCGATGTTCTGATCGTAGCCGGGCAGCGGAGTTTCGAAGCCGCGCGCGAACCAGAGAGCGCGAAACGCAAGGGACCTCTCGGTGTCGGTGAGGTGGTTTAGCACCTGTCGGATGCTCCACTTATCCGGTGCGTACCGGTAGAGCGATTTTTCTTCGGAGATCTCCCGGAAAAACGCCAGGGACTCTTCGAGTTGGCCCTCGATGGTAGCGGCGGGATTGTCGCCGGTTACCTGGTCGATGTAAGTGAAATAGTACGGGGCTGCCTCGGTGCTGTCGGGGCGTCCGATCATGGAATCACTTTAACCCATAGCACTTAACCCATGCCACCGAATGGCCATCCGGCGAACCGTCTGCGCGACCGGGGTCACGCGCGGACGAGGGCGAATCCCCATAACGTTACCTTAAGAGCAATAGCTTCCGAGTGGCGTCGTAATCCGACAGCTTGATGCAAGGGGATACGCCTCGTGGTCGCAAAACAGCGTTACCGCCGAATCACAAACGGCATCTGCATTCGACGACATATTCGGATTCTCAATGGACGATAACTCCACTTTACGTCCGGAACCTTGCCGGTTACCCGGAAACAGAATCGAATCAGTCTCCGAGATGCTGACGTTACGACGACCTGGGCGCCAAAACATTGGCGGCAGACTGCTCAAAGCGATCTAGAAAGACGTCAACGCTTTCAGGTCTTTGACTCGGTTCACGGGCTAGAGACCAGTTGAAGAAACCAGACCAGTATCCAGGCAGGCCTTCGGCCGAACTATCAATCAAACCGCCATCGCGCGCGAACAAGGGGCGCTGGCCCGTGAGCATCTCGTACGTAATGATGGCGAGCGACCAGATGTCACAACCGCGCTCCGGTTTGGCACCCAACTGCAACTCGGGAGCCATATAGGCCGGTGTCCCGACGATTTGTCCGGCAAACGTCGAAAAGCTCGTGCTCTGCGTGAGACTTGAAGTCTCGATCAGCAGCTTGGCAAGACCAAAGTCGAGTATCTTCACGAGGCGCTGCGTATCGTCATCACATAGAAAGATGTTCTCCGGTTTCAAGTCCCGATGAATTAGAGAGCGCCGGTGCGCACTCGATAATGCGGCGCAGAGCTGCCGAACCATGGAGCGAACCTCGATGGCGGGCAACCTTGTCCTGGCGTTGAGTTCCTCTCGAAGCGTCCGCCCGACTAATCGTTCCATCACCAGAAAAGGTTGCCCGCCCGATGCGACCCCGGCATCGAACAAGGTCACCACGTGTGAATGCTGGAAACTCGCAAGTACATGAGCTTCGCGCCGAAAGCGATCCAGCGCTGCCGGGTCTTTGATCGAGTCTTCGAGGATCAACTTCACCGCAATCTTGCGCTGAAGCTGCATGTCAGTTGCCTCGTAAACCAAGCCCATCCCTCCGCGACCGATTCTGAATTCCAACCGGAAACGGCCCAGAAAACAACGCGGAAAGGAATTCGTCGCCAGCCTGGAACCGTCTCGCCGGCAAAGCTCGTCGGTCAGGTCATAACATTGAGCACAGACCGGGCACTCCTTCGATGAGGCATCCGCTGGATCCACCACAGACCGCGAAGGCAGTAAAGCAAGACCGATTGAGAGATCCTCAATCAGACGAACATCGTCGGAAGTGTAGGGCTCTTCGGATCGCTTCTTTCCCAGTGCAATAAACGCATCAAGTCCGCTTGCGTGAACGGGCGCGAGCAGATCTACTCCGGAGGATGCGAGGCTTTCGACGTCGGCCGCCGGAAGCTCTCGACTCAGCCAGCCATCCTGCGTTGACAACCGAAACGGCTTGGCGACCAACTTCGCTACTTCAATGACTTTGCTCTGCACTCGGAGGACCGGCGGAGAGAATCGATCCGGAAAGATACTGACCACCGAGTACGCTGTATCCATCGGGCGGCGCTCGAGTACTGCACAGAAACTCGGGTGCACGGCCGCATAGATCTGTTTCACGACTGCGGGTGCCACGTCGGCCAGGTTTGTCGCGCCTCTCACCTGTTCCAGAGTGGAATGAAGTATGTCCTGCGCGTTGTATTGCTCTCTAAAGAAATGACGGTCTAAGGACCGCAGCCAGCGCTCTCTGCGAAGATGTGCCAGAACGGCCAATCCTGCAAGACCGGCGTAGATCCAGCCGCGCTCTTGCACAATCTCATCCACACGCCTGTCTCTGTGCGTGTAGATATCGGCGAGGAACACGGCAATGATGGCCGGGGCCGCGAGCAGGAGCAACTGCTTGGCTGCGGCATACCTGATTCCCTGGCGAATGATGACGCGAATGTCGAACAGGCGGTGGCGCAGAATTGCGTAAGCGAAACAGAGCGGAAATGCTACGCCGGCGAGCGTTGCCAAAGCGCGCATTGGGACAGACAGGAACAGCGCGGCTCCTGGGCTTGCTAAGAAGTCAGCTTGGCTGTACACAAGGACAGGCAGACCCAGCACGATCACGAAAGCTAGAGAGGCCACAAATAGCCGTACACGCCGTTTCTCCGTTTTACCTTCCAGCCGTCGGTATTTTATTGCAAGCATCACAAACGAAGCCAGAACATAGGCGACCAAGCATGGCGCAAGTACGGGGGCCATCAAACTCGACGGAATCATGTGTTCCGGGCTGTAAATCAAATGCCAGATTTGGTAGTTAACAAGCAATGACGCTACGACCGGAGGCGTCCAGACAAGTGTCCAAACCCACCTGCTATGAAACGATGGCCGAGGAAACAGCGCAAAAAATGCAAAGCATACTCCCCAGCCGAGACCCACTAGGACGTTGGCAAACCAGAGCAGCAACTGAAACCAAAGTGGCGAGTGCCGCCACATGGAATTGAGGCCATCGTATAGCACAAGCTCCGCGGTAGACATGATGGCCAGAAACAGGGCGCCTATGCAAGCAAGGAGATGCCTGGGACGCAGGAATGCCATGAGGCAGGCAACCGCAAAAGCAATAAATCGACCGCAGAGATTCAGCAGGCCAATGATTCCAGAGCTGGTGGACCAGTACTGGACGGGGCGGCGCCTCAGGAGTAGAACAGCACGAACATGCTCCCCGCCTCGGTCGGCTTCGAACGTTATCGGCCGGCCGGTCTCGACATTGGTGAAGAACCAGTACCAATAATTGACGTCCCGAATGAGCTGGCCGTTGGCCCGCACCAGAACGTCGCCTGGCCGGATTCCGGCCTTGTCGGCGGGCGAATCCGGCGCCACCCTGCTGACGACGGGATACGTCTTGTTTAGCCTCACGTCGATGCCCATTGATTCCGGTCCAACAAGCCAGAACGCGGTGATGAATACCACGTGAGCCAGGAAGGATGCCGCAATGAGATACATCCACCACGGCGGACGGGGATTCGGTCTTACGTCTTCACTTCCATGCAGGGCGTGATCATCGACCAATAGCGGAGCGGCGAACTCAAATGCAGGCTTTTCCAGGAACGTCTCGCTCGTTCCGCCGTAGGCTAGCAGCGATTCGAGCTCTCCGCGAAGTTCTGTATCGCGTTCACAGGCTTCCGCTAGAAACTTGCCGCGGCCTTTCGGCTCGCGTTCCAGCGCCGCGTGATAGAGCCGCTCGATCTGCCCCCAGCGTTCGGGATTCATGGCCGGCCCGATGTCTGTCTCACAATGTTACTGCGCGGAATGGACCCAACGGAAGCGGCCTGTCCCGTTCCCGTATTCGGTTCGCCGGTTTTGGGCAAGACCAGGCGCAAGAATATCTACACAACCTTATAGTTTTCGACTTGCGATCTCGCTGACTCAAGTGGAGGCCAGTACGACAGGCCAACCAAGAAAGAGGTAAAACATGAATCGCAAATGGAATCGAAAACGGCTGCTTACGGCCTTACTCGCCGTTTCATCCACAACTCTCTTCACTGCCGCGGCGCAGGCACAACGCGTGGAGGGCTCGTTTACTCTGCCATATACGGTGCATTGGGGGTTGGCGACACTACCAGCGGGAAACTATACGTTCGAAGCGCCATCCTCAAGTGAGCCGTTTATCCTGACGGTGCGTGGCAAAGGAACCAGCGCAATGATCATGTCACAAGGCCGAACCACGTTGACGGCTAATGGCAGTTCACTACAAATCGCTTACGAAGGCAATGGGGCGATAGTCTCGTCACTCCAACTCGCGCCCTACGGACTCACATTCCAGTACGGAAGCCATCGCCGCCGAGCGGTGGAGATGGAAGCGTCGAATCGCCGTTCGGCGTCCAGTACAAATACTGTTGCTCGGGCCACCTCCGTTGATGTTGCGACGAAGATGGCGCGCCGGTAAACCGAAGTGAGCGGACAGAAACTGCGCGGGGCAGCCCATAGACTCCCCGCGCACTTCTTCATCGCCGCAAACCGATATAATTCGTCGCCATGGATGCTGCTCCTCCCGCAGATATCACTCGTTTGCTGAGGGCTTGGGGCAGCGGCGACGAGGCAGCGCTGGAACAATTGGTGCCCGCCGTTTATACAGAGCTCCACCGCATGGCCCGGCACTACATGCGGCGCGAGTCTCCCGGCAACACGCTGCAGACAACGGCGTTGGTCAACGAGGTTTACCTTCGTCTGGTGGATGCGGCAGGTGTCACCTGGCAGGACCGGGCCCATTTTTTCGCTATATCCGCCCAAATGACGCGATGCATTTTAATTGACGCTGCGCGGGCGCGGGTTTCAGCCAAGCGCGGCGGGCTCGCCGGGCACCTGAATCTGGATGCGGTTCCGGACGCCGGCTCAGCACGGGCAGAGGAGCTGATAGCTCTTGATGATGCGCTCAATTGCCTGGCAGAGATCGATGCACGCAAAATGAAGGTCATCGAATTGCGCTTTTTCGGCGGTTTAAGTGTAGAAGAGACCGCGGAAGTGCTGAAAATTTCGCCACAGAGCGTAATGCGCGACTGGAAGTTGGCGAAG
>DATBEF010000232.1:0-9451 GCA_036269625.1 Bryobacteraceae bacterium
ATGGCATCGTTCATCGGTTCGGGAATGTTGCCTGCCTCCGATGATCTCGAAATGCCGAAGGAGCCATCCCGGAACAAAGCGGCGCACCTGGCGGTGATGTTTCCGCTCTCAGTAGAGGGATCGCAAGCAGTGCGTCGCCACGTCCTGTTGTCGTACACCGAAGAATACCCGATTGAATACTTGAATCGGAAGTTGCGGCCCTATTGGCAGAGAAACGGTCAAATGCCCCAGGAAATGCTCGAAGCCGCCGAGACCCAGTACGCCGCGCTCGAATCGCGGGGCAAGCACTTCGATTCAGAACTGACCGAAGACATGGACCGCGTCGGCGGAAAACCGTATGCGCAGTTGGCCACGTTGGCGTACCGGCAGACCTTGGCCGCTCATGGATTCGCTGCGGATTTCGACGGCACGCCAATGTTGTTTCCGAAGGAAAACTTTAGCAACGGTTGTATCTCGACAGTGGATGTACTCTATCCATCTGCGCCGCTGTTCCTGCTTTTTAATCCGGCCTTGCTGGAAGCGCAACTGAAACCAGTGCTCGAGTACGCCGCGTTGCCGCGTTGGAAATGGCCGTTTGCTCCACATGATCTGGGCACGTACCCGCTGGCGGATGGACAAGTCTATGGCGGAGACGAACGGACTGAAGAAAACCAAATGCCCGTCGAAGAGAGCGGAAACATGCTGATATTGCTCGCTGCGTTAGGCCAGGAGCAGGGCAACTGGCACTTGGCTCAACAATATTGGCCGGAACTGAGTAGGTGGGCAGAGTATCTTCGCCTCAAGGGCTTGGATCCGGAAAACCAACTCAGTACGGATGACTTCGCGGGACACTTGGCGCATAATGCCAATTTGTCCATTAAGGCGATCGAAGGGCTCGCCGCTTATGGCGAGATGGCGCGCGGGTTAGGTAAGGTCGAGCTTGCAAACGACTATTCGGGTGCAGCCAAGGAAATGGGGGAGAAGTGGGAGCAGATGGACCGCGATGGCGATCACTATAAACTGGCTTTTGATAAACCAAGCACCTGGAGTCAAAAATACAATCTGGTCTGGGATCAGCTTTTGCACTTGAACCTGTTTCCGGCACGCGTCCGGCAAACGGAGTTGACCTTCTATCTGCGTCATCTGAATCAGTACGGGCTGCCGCTGGACAATCGCGCAGACTATACCAAGTTGGACTGGGAGTTGTGGACGGCGACGCTGGCGGACAATGTCGCCCAGTTCGAGGCTCTGACGATGCCGATCGCAAAATGGGTGAACGAGACGCCATCGCGCGTTCCGTTGACCGACTGGTACGACATGAAGACAGGAAAACAAGTGGGCTTCCAAGCGCGATCCGTGGAGGGCGGTATCTACATCAAAGCCCTCGCGAATGACGAGTTGGCAAAAAAGTGGCGCGATCGGGCTAACCATGAAGCTTCCGCATTAACCAATGTACGCTCCCGACTTTGGGGAGGTTATTTGCAGCCTCGTACAATACGTGTTGAGCTCCTTACGCTGTTATAACCGAGGTTAAATATTCTGGTCAAACCAGCAATCGCAACCACATGGCTGTTCGCCGTGATGCTGTCTTCCGTGGGAATCGCCGCAACACAGACCGCACAATCCACACAGGCGCCCGGCGCGCAGGCACCCGGCGCGCAAAACGTTCCTCCGCCCAACGAGGCGAGGCACAGAGGCAAATTTGTGCCAGGACAGAAGCGCGCGCCAGGCGACCCTGCGCAGATCGCGCGCGGTAAAACCCTGTTTGCGATCAACTGCCGCGGCTGTCACGGCGCAGATCTACGCGGAGGCGATCTCGGCGGCCCCAATCTCTTGCGCTCGCAGGTCGCTCTAAGCGATCTCAATGGCGAGTTGATCGTCCCCGTCATTCACGGGAGCCGTCAGAAGATGGGTATGCCGGCGATCGGGTTGGACGACGCGGACGCCAACGCTGTGGCCGCTTATGTGCGCAGCGTCATCGAGACTATTCAAGTGCAGGGCGCCCCGCCGTCTGCCGGCGAGCAAGTACCAAGCATCCTCATCGGTAATGCCAGCGAAGGGAAAGCCTACTTTGAAACGAAATGCAGCGGCTGCCATTCCGCTATAAACGATCTCAGCAAGATTGCCAGCCGGATTCCCGATCCCAAGCAACTGCAAGACGCTTGGCTCGCCGGCGGCACACGCGAAGAAGAGGAGGAGCCGGAAGAAGCTGCACCGGCTGCTCGCGCCGTGACGGCCACGATCACGCTGCCGTCAGGAGAAACCGTGGAAGGCAGATTGGTTCGGGTTGATGATTTCCTGATCACACTTACTCTCTCCGACGGATCCCAAAAAAGCTTTCGCAGAACCGGAAATACGCCGACCGTCGTGATCCATGATCCTTTGAAGGTCCATCGCGATCTGCTATCGCAATACAGCGACCAGGACATTCACGATGTAACCGCATACCTGGTGACCTTGAAATGAAGCTCAACCAAATCGTTCTCGCCGCATTTCTACTCGTTGCACCCGTTCTCGTTCACGCGCAAGACAATGGCTTGAATCCGGCCGATATTCTCAAGCCGCTCTCTGATTCCTGGCCGACCTACAGCGGCGACTATTCCGGCAAGCGCTATAGCGCGCTCAAGCAGGTGAATCGTTCAAACGTCCAGCACCTGACGCTTGCCTGGATGATGCAGGTCACTCCCGGAACCGGCGAGCCCAACGAACACCGCAGGAGGCATTCTCAGGAGAATGCGCCGATAATTATCGGAGGCGAAGGGCCCGGCGATATCAACGTTCGGGGTGGCACGATCAAAGCGTCGGTGCTCGAAGTGGATGGCACGCTCTACTTCACCATGCCCGACAACGCCTGGGCAGTGGACGCCCGCGACGGCCGCGAGCTGTGGCATTACTTCTGGAAGACCAAAGGCGGTACGCACATCGGGAACCGTGGCCTTGGCATGTGGAACAACTACCTGTTCATGGAGACGCCGGACGATTATCTCGTATCGCTCGACGCTAAGACAGGCAAGGAGCGCTGGCACAAGGTAATCGCCAACGTGGACGACGGTTACTTCTCGACGCCTGCCCCCGTTGTTGTGGGCAACCATGTTCTGGTCGGAACGGGCGACGACATCGATGCTCCCGGCTTCCTCGATTCCTTCGACCCCGAGACGGGCGACTTGCAATGGCAGCACTATACGGTTCCGATGCAGAAAGGAGATCCGGGCCTCAATACCTGGGCAAGCCTCGATGCCGCAAGACACGGGGGCGCCCAGACATGGATTCCGGGAGCCTACGATCCGGAAACGAAACTCTACATCTTTGGTACGGGCAACCCCACTCCGGCCTTTACGAACGGCACGCGCGGTCCCGGCGATAATCTTTTCACTTGCTCTCTGATCGCCTTGAATGTAGACACCGGCAAGATGGCTTGGTATTTCCAGACGTCGCCTCACGACATGCACGACTACGACTCGGCACAAACTCCCGTATTGGTTGACGCGATGTTCGAGGGCAAAATGAGGAAACTTGCACTGACGGCGACACGCAATGGATATTACTTCACGCTCGACCGCACCACCGGGGAGCATCTTGTTACCAGCAAGTGGGGCAAGTTCACCAACTGGGCGACGGGCCTGAACACCTTCGGCGGCCCGAAGGTAAATCCCGAAAAGGACGCCACCGTGGGCGGCTCACTAGTTTCACCTGGTTCAGACGGCACCATCAACTGGGAGCCGCCTGCCTTCTCGCCGGCGACAGGCCTCCTGTACGTGTCCGAGCACAACACCTTCTCCGAGTTCTACCTCACCGACCTCGATCCGCGCGGTTCCATGGGTCTCGGCGGTAAGGAAGAGGCGGAGATCGGATCAGGCGGAACCTACCTGACAGCCATCGACTACAAAACAGGAAAAGTCGCTTGGAGGCATCCGTATTACAGCGACGGCGGCGGTGGTGGCGGTCTGTTGGCAACCGCCGGTGGACTGATCTTTGCCGGCGATGGCGCCGGAAGCCTGGTCGCTCACGACGCGGCAACCGGAAAGCCGCTGTGGAACACGCGTATTGGCTACGTCAGCAATCCGCCGCAAACGTACATGCTGGACGGCCATCAGTACGTGATCGCGGCCACGGGCAATACACTCTGGTGCTTCGTGATGAATTAAGTGGGAAAGCTTAAGATGCGAGTCCAACTGTCAGTGCATCCATGAAACGTAGAACGTTTCTGTCCACTGCTCTCGGCGGTACGGTTGCGCACGCCTCTAATGTATTTGCTACCGATGCAGGGAAGCTTCCGATCATCGACAGCCACATCCACCTATTCGATGTGGCGCGTCCGCAGGGCGTGCCATGGCCGCCGAAGGACAGCTCAATTTACAAAAGCGCACTTCCGGGACGCTTCCGGAAAGTGGCAGCACCGCATGGTGTTGCCGGTGCGATCGAAATAGAATGCAGCCCATGGCTGAATGACAATCAGTGGGTGCTGGATATCGCTGCGAAAGACTCGATTATCGTTGGTACGGTCGGCGATCTGGAACCCGGCACGCCCGGTTTCGCCAAACAGTTTGACCGGCTGCACAAGAACCCGCTGTTTCGAGGCATTCGCTACGGGAACATCTGGAATCGCGATTTAAGCAAAGAGGTATCGAAGTCCGGATTTGTGAACGATCTAAAATTAGTGGCGGCGGCAGGGCTAGTGCTCGACACGGCAAACCCGGACCCGGCACTTATACACGCTGTTGTTCGGTTGAGCGATCGTATTCCCAACCTTAGGATTGTCATTGATCATCTACCCGAATTGATGCCGCCCGAGGATTCCGCCGGGCGTCGAGCATGCGATGCCGATCTGCAGTTACTCGGGCAGCGGCCTCAATTGTTCGCCAAAATGTCTGGGATTGTGCGAAGCGTCGATGGCCGCGTGCCGCTGGATCTCGATTTTTATCGAGACCGGTTAGATCGTATTTGGGAAACTTTTGGCCCCGACCGGCTGCTTTACGGGAGCGATTGGCCCAATAGTGATCAGTGGGCGGGGTACTCCGATGTTTTCCGGCTGGCCAAAGAATTCATTTCGACGAAAGGCTCTGCGGCTATGGAGAAATTCTATTGGAAGAATTCGGTTGAGGCCTACTCTTGGGTCAAGCGTGATGCCAGCCAGAACTGCTCGGCCTGCAATTGAGGAGAATCATGGAACGACGCGCATTTCTGACGCGGCTGGGAATTTTGTGCAGCTCAGCTTTGTTTGCAGGTGGAGGCTCGGATTCGGCCCAAGCGGAGGCAATATCACCGCTCCGCCGCTTCAAACTCGGAGCTATTAGCGACGGATTATCGCAAGACTTCGAACAAGCTCTCAAAGCCATGAAGAGTTACGGGCTCTCTTGGGTTGAGATTCGAAAAGTGTTCGGAATTTACAACACGGAAACAAGCCCCACTCAGATTCAGCGCTTGAAGGAGTCGATCACCAAATATGGATTCCGCGTGTCCGTTATCGATTCGGCCCTGTACAAGTGCGCCTTGCCAGGCACCACTCCAATCAAAGCCGAGAAAGACGCTTATCCATATTCAGAACAGATGGAGCTTCTCAAACGTGCGTCTGATCGAGCGCACGCTCTCGGTACAGATAAAATTCGCGGCTTTACCTTCTGGCGCGTTGCCGAACCTGGAGAGCTTTCGGAGCGAATTGCCGAAGAACTCGGCAACGCTGCTGAAGTTGCGAACCGCGCCGGAATGCGTCTGGTCATTGAGAATGAAGAGGCATGCAATGCGGCGACAGGTCACGAACTCGCCGCGATATTGAAAATGGCCCCTGCGTCTAATTTGGGCGTCAACTGGGATGTCGGAAACGGATATTGGCACGGCGAGGTTTCATTCCCCGACGGCTACAATGCGCTCGACAAAAAGCGCATCTGGCACATGCATCTGAAGGGCGTCAAATGTGAACCAAATTTGAAGAATTGTCAGGAGACTTTTGCAGGCGCGGGCCAGATAGATTTAGTAGGTCAATTTCGCCAGTTACTTCGAGACGAATATCAGGGGACTATGTCGCTTGAGTGCGAGTTTGCGGCGCCCGGACTTACCCATCTTGAAACCACTAAACGCTCGCTGGAAGGCCTGCTCCGGGACATGAATACCGCCGCGAATAAGGGCGCCGCCAATACTTAAAGCTCCTCACTTCCCGATTCCGCGCAAAGCTTTCACCTTCGCGAATTCGCGGTCGGCCTCTTCGTGCCGCCCCGCCTGCATGTAGGCGCGCCCAAGTTGGTAATGTACGTACGGCTTGGCTGGACTTACCTGGGGGCACAGTGGATAACATTCAACTCTATCGATGGGACCACAACATAAGTGACAAAGCTATGTTGATGGCGCGGGTTATAACGGAAGGCCAGAGTCTCGCAAACCAAAATAACCAGCTCTGGGCCGACGATAACTTCCCATCGGTCTCGAGCGACTGGACTTTTACGGCGCTCAATAGCATAGTGAAGCTGACTAACATCATCACGCCCACTGTGGTAAACGAATTCCAGTTCGGCTATACGGAAAACTTTATTCACTTCCAGACAAGTAGCGTTTCCGATCCGAACCTGGCATCCCGTGCTGGGTTTGCCGATCTGCTTACCGGAGATCTCGCGCAATACCAGGAAGAGGAGACGCTCAATCCCGTTTACGATCGCTGGCATGATTACGCACTCTACCTGTAGGACACGTGGAAGGCCACCTCGCACCTAACGCTCGATTACGGCCTCCGATGGCAATATCTTGGCCAAACTTACTCCGCCCACAACAACATTGCGAACTTTTATCCGGGCATCTATAACCCGGGCCAGTGCTCTGCCGCGGCTTTTAACTCGGCCGGGTTGGTTGATCCGGCTCTCTGTAACACGCTAAACGGTATCGTTACGCCTCAATCGTCCGGTATCCCCGGTCCCGCTCTTGTGAACAATCATCCGAACGACTGGGAACCGCGCGGTGGCCTCGCCTGGTCGCCGTTCCCTCTTCCATGACAAGCTCGTTTTTCGCGCCGGGGCGGGAATGTTCCACGGGCGCGACGCCATCTCGCAAACCAGCGCTTTAGGACAACTGCCGCCCTTCGATCGAACCGCGATCCTGACTGGCGTTTCCATCAACTCTCTTGCCCATTCATCCGAACACACCCCAACCGCCCATCCAGCTCCAAACACTGGAGCCGAATTACCAGAATCCTTTGAGCTATCAGTACAGCGCCGGCATTCAGTACAGCGTGAGTTCCGACACGTTGTTTGCGGTCGGCTATTCCGGCAGCCATCAGATTCATCAGGGGCTGAATGTCAATATCAACCAGATTCCGACCGCCGACCTGCTTGACGTTTACAACTACGAAGAAACAGGCGGCGGACCCATGACCCGAGCACTATGAGGGTTGCTTTTGGCGGGATTGCATCGACCCATTTCGATGTGCCAGCCGACCAGGAGCGGGGCTTCAGCGACTTGGTCGTTATCGCGAACGGTATTCCATCGGATCCGAGCATTGTTTACGTCCAGTGAATTCGTAGGGGATTCCAGGAATCATTATGCGTGAACGGGAGTCTGGAAGAGTTCGAAATTAAAGGATAGCTACTCCAAGCACTCGGCTATCCCGGTTAAGAATAATTCCTCGATTACTTCTCGCCCGTGCCCTTCGCGCAACAGTGCCGTCAGAGGCACCGGCCGCGCCAGCCGCTCCCATAAAGCCAACTCGTTGGGCTGCGCCTCACGAAACAATCCTGTTACTCCCGGCCCGAAAAGCATCTGCATCGGAACTGGAGATATTGGCGGAAGCGTTTTTTCACCCGTGAGCCCGGCAAACAATATGCGTGGTTCGGAATAAAAGCGCACGAGTGTGGCGTGCCGTCCTTGGCGCAACACGCAATCAGCCCCGGCGAGCCGCACCAAATCAGGCGTCTTGAAATGGTGCGCTCCCTCGCTGGCGCGGAGCGTACCCTGCTCAAGCCGGCAGATTGTCAGCAGATGAGATGGCTCCGGCAGATGTTCCGCGATGAAATCGAAAAATACGTCCGCCTCTGCAACGAAAAAGGATGTCGTGCCCCGGCCTGCGTCAACCCACTCATTTAAGAGACGCTCCCGCTCCTCCATTGGCAGCATTGAAAGAGTCAGGCGCGCAGCTTTTGCGGCGCGGCCTATGCACCAGGATCGTTGCACATCCATGGTGAAGCGGAATCCCGCGCTGTCCGCCAATACCGCTAAATGCGACCGTTCTCGAAGATCGAGATCGAGGCCGCGGAGAGGGTCCCCGCCAGCCGGCACTCGTACCAACCTGCCGAGCGCGGTCTGGAAATCGAGTAGAGGCACGGCTCCTTCAACCGAGGCGGTAGCGCCGCCAGATTTCGCCCGCTCGCCTCAGCTCCTGCTCAATAGTTCGAAAGCCGAGGCGGAGGGCGTGCTCCTCCAGCATCTCGAACACCACGCCGGCGACTTTGGGGGCGCGAGGCAATGTGTACTCCAGAAGTTCCCAAACCGCATCCGGTACGCGTCCATCATGCGCATCCATCAGGAAACCGCCGCGCCACGACCCTCCGGCGACATGAATCTCAAAAACACGATCCAGGGGCATCCGGTCAATTGCGGCGAACGGGTCGAAATGGTGATTCACCGCGTTGCAGTAAACGTTGTGGAGATCGAGCAATTGGAAACAGCCACTACGCTCGATGATCGCCCGCATCAGTCCGATGTCGTCGCCGATTTCCGGATCGGCTGGCAAATCGAGCAGGTAATGCGCCGGATTTTCCAGTAGAAACGGCACGCCGTACCGCTCGCGAATGGCAGCGCTGCGACCTGCGACGACCTGAACCGCCTCGGTGGTTGGTGAAAGCGGCAGCGGGACGCCGGTTTCAACCGTCGCGCCGTCCTCGTCCGGAATGGTTTGAAAGCCAAGATGCTCGCTGTGCCACAGGAACGGCCAGCGCACCTGAAATTTATCGAGCATCTCCAAATAGGCGCCGTTCCAGCCTTGCGCGGAGCCGATGGAGAGCTCTACTCCATGAACGACCATGGGGAGCGCTTCGCATATTTTCCGCGCGCGCTCCACCTGGCCGGGGACAATTTCGATCATAGCCGCCGCTCCCAGGTGCCGCTGTTTGCAGAGCGTTTCCGGGGTTACCTCAACGAAGTCCAGCAACCCCGGCACGTACAACTCCGGAGGCAGCGAGGCAATATACGGCAGGCCGATGCCAAGCGACTGGACAATTGCCGCCGACTGTACCTCGCCGCTTTCGGCGGAACGTTGGAGTAGAGCGTTCGTCAGAATCCCTCTGTCGCGACGGAGATTACGCCCTCCTTAGCAAGATCAGGCGGCGGGTCGCCCAGAAATTCGACGTTCAAGAATGCGATACGTCCGCAATGATCACATCCCGCCAGGCCCAGAATATGGGCGACAATGCGATGCACGCTCTCCAAATTTTGGTTTTTTGGATTGATGCTGAGACTGGCGGATTTTCCGCCACGCGGCCCAGTAGCCATGATT
>DATBEF010000017.1:0-14939 GCA_036269625.1 Bryobacteraceae bacterium
GGGAGAAATCGATCGGCTAAGGAGACGTTGGGCCGGCCCGAAACCGTCACGGTCCGAACTGCCAAAAGGGATACTCACCGCTGGACAGATTGATCAATTAGACCCGTTTTGACCGATTCAACTGGAGCAAAAAGTACCTCACAAGGTTCGGCTTGAATTGGGCGTCATTGCAATAACGACAGGTGCGCTGACCGGTGTTGACTTCCCGCCAAAATAACGCTGTGCTAAGTGCAGTATTTTTACCGATGAGTGGTTAGTGAGTCTGTTTTGCCCGGGACAGAACTGCCGTAAGCTCCGGTCCTCGCGACGGAATAGGTTGGCCTCGGCTCTGTTGCTGCTGGCCGGTTCTGGCGTGTTGGCCGCGGCGCAGCCCGATCAATTCCCATCGCAATACGTGACTAAATCCTGGTCGGCAGCAGACGGCGCGCCCACATGGGCCGACCTTACGGAGAGTAAAGAAGGCTATCTGTGGCTTGTGTCGGACCAGGCCATTTTCCGGTTCGACGGGATGCGTTTCACCCGGTTCGATCGCACGAACACACCCGAGATCGTATCGACATTTTTCTCCTGTGTGCTTGCGGATCGCCAGGGAAACGTCTGGTTCGGTACGGATAACGGGCTGCTGCGGCTGACCAACGGGAAATTCAGGCAATACACCACTGCGGATGGCCTTTCAAATAACACCATCTGGACGATCGCTGAGGGCAGGGACGGTGACTTGTGGATCGGCACGCCGAAAGGCCTCAACCGCTTACGGAATGGCCACTTCGCCGTATACGGGAAGAGCGACCAGATGCCAGACGACAACATCGATGCCGTCTATCCAGCGCAGGATGGCGCGGTTTGGATTGCGACGCACGAAGGCGTCCGGGTGTTGCGCGGTGAGCGCTTTATCAAAGTCGAAAACGTGCCGCGGCAGATCTCCTCGAATGGCGTTGTCCGAATCTGCCAAGACCGGCGCGGGCGCCTCTGGTTCATGATCGGCGGTTCGCTGTATCTTTTTCAAAACGGTGCTTTCATTCCGTATGGAAACCGGTATGGCATTCCCGAACACTCGATCACAGCCATTAATCGCGATCGTCTCGGAGGGATCTGGATTGGTACGAGCGATTCCAGTGTTTACCATTTGGGTGGCGCTAAAGCTGTCCGGTGCGGTCCTGAGAATGGTGTCGGCAGCGAGGTCCAAGCGGTCTTCGAGGACAAGGCTAATAACCTTTGGGTCACGACGGGCGCTGGTCTCACCCGCTTAGTTCCGGCACGCATTCCGACTTACAGCAGCGAGGACGGACGCAGAGCCCATAGTATTTGGTCTCTTGCCGAAGATCGCAAGGGCGATGTATGGTTGGCCGCGGGGCGAGATGTCACGCGCCTTCACCAACAGCAATCGACTCGTTACGGCCCGAAGGACGGCCTGCCTGAAAACAGCAACATTACCGTCGCGTTTGCGGACAGCGCCGGAGGGGTTTGGATCGGCGCCGGCAGCGGATTGTTTCAATATTCCAACGGCCGATTTAAGCGCCTGCCGCTGAACCATGGCGTGCTTGTACTGTACGAGGACCGGAGAGGCGATGTGTGGGCGGGAACGTGTGCCGGCTTATCGCAATTCAGGAATGGACAGTTATTGGCCAACTTCACTGGGCCGTTTTCCGCACCCTGCGTGCGAGCAATGGCGGAGGATAACGCCGGGCGCTTATGGCTGGGCACAGGCGGCGGCGGCATGTTTCTTTGGAACGGACACGATTCGATCCAGTATTCGACCTCACAGGGAATGTCGAGCAATTTGGTGCTTGCACTTCACATGGATCGCGAAGGCGTGCTGTGGATCGGCACTCACGGCGCAGGCCTGGTTCGATTCGAGAACGGGAAGTTTGACAAATTCAATGGCGTCGATGGGATTCAGGGTGGCGTAATTGGCTCCATTCTTGAAGATGACCGCGGATACCTCTGGATAAACACGGAAGATGGCATTGTTTGCCTGGCGAAGCAGCAACTGAACGACTTCGCCGCGGGAAAACGGCGCCAAGTGACTTCGATCACCTACGATCTGGCGGACGGGCTTAAGGCGCCTCTCTATGGCGTGGGCCGTCAACCAGCCGCATGGCACGCAAAAGATGGAACTCTGTGGTTCCCGACTGCCAACGGAGTTGTGCATGTGGATCCCGCGAAGCTGGACACCCCGCAATCCGCCCCGGTGTCTTTACTCGAAGAGGCCATTGTCGATGGCAAGACGTCACGAGCGGCCGGTCGATTGAATCTCTCTTCCGGAAATCATCAAATCGAGCTGCACTACACAGCCGTTGATCTTTCGGCGCCTGAACGGCTGCGGTTTAAGTACCGCCTCGAAGGCTTCGACCGGGATTGGATAGACGCAGGGAGCCGGCGGACGGCGTATTACGCGAACCTGCCGCCTGGCGATTACCGGTTCTCGGTGATCGCCTGCAACCGGTATGAGATATGCAGTGGCGCGGGCGCCGTTTTGCCGCTTCATCTTGAGGCTCACTTTTATCAGACAATTTGGTTCCAAATACTTGGTGTCACGGCAATGCTGCTTGCCGGACCAGCGATGTATCTGCTACGCGGGCGGGCGCTGCACGCGAGACAAAAGGAGTTAGAGAAACGCATAGCCGAGCGCACTGCGGAGTTGAGGCTGGCGAAGGAATCCGCGGAGGCGGCTAGCCGGTCGAAAAGCCTGTTCCTCGCGACCATGAGCCATGAAGTCCGGACGCCGATGAACGGCATTCTCGGGATGACTGAACTGCTCCTCGATACTCCTTTGACACCGGAACAGCGCAGCGATCTGTGTCTCGTCAAAGCGTCGGCGGATTCGTTGCTGACCGTCATTAACGATGTTCTGGACTTTTCCAAGATCGAGGCCGGCAAGTTGCATTTTGAGAACATTGGTTTTCAACTGCATGAAGCTTTCGGAGAGGCTATGAAGCCGCTGGCGTTCCGGGCTCACCAGAAGGGTTTGGAGCTGATATATGAGGTAAGCCCCAACGTGCCGGAGCAAGCCGTTGGCGATGCGGTTCGCCTGCGGCAGATTCTGGTCAACCTGGTCGGCAACGCGATCAAGTTTACCGACCATGGCGAGATCGTGGTGCATGTAGATGCGGAGATGCCGGATGAAGAAACGGTTTGTCTGCACTGCTCAGTCGCGGATACGGGCATTGGCATTCCCGTCGAAAAGCAGAGCGCAATATTCGAATCGTTTACTCAAGCCGACAACTCGACAACGCGCAAGTACGGCGGAACCGGGCTGGGTCTCGCGATTTGCCGCCGGCTGGTAGAAATGATGGACGGAAGCATCAGCATGCGGTCGCGGCCCGGGCAAGAGGGAAGCGTCTTTGAATTTAGTGTTCGCCTGGGGCGTGATTCGGAGCCGCTGCCGAAACCGATTTTGCGCGATTCGGAAGATCTGGTGGGCCTGCGGGTGCTGGTTGTGGATGACAACGCCACGAATCGGCGCATCTTGCTCGAATTGTTGAGCCGTTGTGGAATGAGGCCGATACCAGCTGAAAACGGGGCCACGGCGCTCGATGCGGCGGAAGCCGCCAATCGATCCGGTCTACCGTTTCGACTCATTATGCTGGACCTGCACATGCCGGAGATGGATGGGTTTCAGGTGGTGCAGCATCTCAGAGCAACTTCGGCTTTAGGCGCCGGGAAGGTCATATTGTTGAGTTCCGGGGGAAGCTCGGCTGAAGCGGCACGGGCGCGCGAGCAAGCGATCAGCAGCGTACTGACGAAACCGGTTCTTAAAACGGAATTACTCGGAGCAATCCGTGCAGCGCTGGGCGAGGTAAAAGCGGAACCCATGCCGAGGGTGAAACCTCTTGCGCCAGACGGCCAAGGCCAGCCCCGCCTGCGAATTCTGCTCGCCGAGGACAATCGCGTGAACCAGTTGCTGGCTGTGCGCATGATTAAGAAGCAGGGCCACAATGTGGAGGTGGCGAACAACGGCCTCGAAGCCCTATCGATGATCGCCCGCGATCGGTTCGACGTGGTGTTGTTGGATATACAAATGCCCGAAATGGACGGATTCGCGGTTGCCCAAGCGGTTCGTGAGCGGGAACGGGACACGCTGGAACACGTGCCGATCGTCGCGCTGACGGCTCATGCAATGAGTGGCGACCGTGACCGGTGCTTAGCGGCTGGAATGGACGGGTATTTAACGAAACCGGTAAATTTCGATCAGTTGTGGGAAATTTGCAATGGCTTAGCTATGCCGGAAGTTGCCGAGAAGTAGAGTATGCCTAGGGCGTGAAGAAGTATCGCGTCAAATGAAAAAACAACGGCGCGGAAAAGGCTACCGAATCCAACCGGTCGAGCATGCCGCCATGACCATCGATCAGTGAGCCCCAATCCTTGACTCCCCGGTCGCGCTTTATCGCAGACATCACTAAGCCGCCGCCAAAGCCGGATAGAGCGATGCCGAGCGCCATGGCTGCCGCTTCCCAAGGCGTGAATGGCGTGAATCTCCAAAGCGCGCCCCCCACCGCGATTGCGCTTGCCACCCCACCCACGAATCCTTCGACGGTTTTCCCGGGCGACACCGATGGCGCAATATGGCGGCGTCCGAATAACTTTCCGCAGATAAATTGCAGGATATCGCTTGCCTGAGAAACGATGAGGAGGAAGGCTACCAGCAGCGCATTACGGTTCTGATATCCCGGAATCTCAAGCATGAACAGTGCCGGAACGTAGGAGATGCAGTACACGCAAACCATCAACCCCCACTGAGTCTCGGACGCTCTCGCAAGAAAGTCCTTTGTATCCGCGAACAGAACAGCTGCAATAGGAACGATCAGAAAGGAATAGACGGGAATCAGAATGGTGAAGGCCCCATATTGTCCATGCCAGATGAGAACGTATTGCAACGGCAGCACAACAAAGAAGCTTAAGGCCAAGGCGCCATAATCTTTTTGGCGCGTACGGGTCACGGACATGAACTCGCGTAGAGCGGCTAGCGATACAAGCGCGAATAAGACGATGACGGCCTCACGCCCAGCAAGAATCGGCAAGCCTGCCACGATCACGATCACCCACCAGGCCTTAATGCGCGCCGTGACGTTATCGAGCACCGGTTTGGCCTTACCATTCCCCAAGCACCGCCTGATGATTGCGGTCGCCACGCTCGATGCCGCGAGTATTCCTATCAAAGACGCAAAAATCAGAAGAGTATCGCTTTGTTTGATCATCGAGTGGAAAGTTCCAAAAGGTTTGACCTCAGCCTGGCCAGAAAGACTTCCTTGAATTCATTCGGTTCCAACACCGCGGGCCTTCCGAACGTGACGGAACAGAGCAAAGGAATGGGAAGTGGAGCGCCCTTCGGCATCACGCGGCAGACATTCTCCATCCAAACCGGCGCCAGTTCCACTTGCGGCCGAGCTTGTGCCAAATGAAAGAGGCCGCATTTGAAGGGCTGCAGAACCTCGCCCGTTCCGCGCGTGCCTTCCGGAAAAATGATCAGTGATTGCCCTGCATCGAGCGCCTGGATCAGTGCTTCCAGCGGATGCCGCCCTCGGACGAAGTGTCCGCGATCCACCAGCACTCCGTGAAAGACCCTTTGAATGAAGTAGCGGCGAACTGCATTTTGACTCCAGTAATCACTGGCTGCGACGGGCCTCGTCTTTTTGCGGAAATGTTCTGGAAGCGCCGACCACAGCAGAACGAAATCCATATGGCTCGTGTGGTTGGCATAGTAGATTCTCGGTTTGTCAGATGGCGCGCAGCCTAGCCAACGAGCTTGAACGCCCGTCAGAAGTCCCGCTCCGCCCGCGGTCAGGTTCGCGACGACGGTCTGAAGCATGCCGGGCTCAAACATGCGGACCGCCGACGTTCACCACAATTGCCAACATCAAAGTCGCCAACTGCAGAATCAGTACGCCAGTCTGTCTTCGCCATAGGACAATGGCTCCGCGCCATCGGTCAGCCGTCGTGCGGCCGCCGGGCCCATGCCACAACCCCCAATCGCCCAGCAACTCGTCCAGGCGCTGCCAACCTTCCGAGCCGCCGTAAGCCAGGTGGCGAAACAGGGAGGCGTCAATGGCAACTCGAAAGCTGAACCAACAGGAGAGGAGCCAAAATAGCAGTGAGACGGCGCAGAGAAGCTTCGAGACGTTATTCAAAGCAGCCAGGCTCCCGAACCCGGCGATGATCGCGACTGCGTGACTCGCGAACGCCAAGTTGCCGCCTGACTCGAGCAAGCCGGCTATCACGAGGGAATCCAACTCGCCGCTCGACCGTTCGGATGTTAGCTGTTTTGGCATGGGCCACCTCGTATTCGGCTCCACTCGTCCAGCCGAGCTTCGTGTTCTTGCCCCATCACGGTTCGAGGACGGTTCGCTTTGATCCGTGCGATCGAGTCCGGCAATGACTTTGCTGCGCCGCTAGCGGTCATCCATGCTGCCATCGCCGTGGCGCTCCGTGAATAGCCCAGCGCGCAACAGACCAGCGTGGGTCGTTGCGGCTTCAGCTCTTCAATTGCCTGGACTGCTGCCTCCAGCTGACCGACGGTTGGAACAATGAGATCGAGCATGGGAACCGTGCGATATGCAGCGCCGGCGGCACGCATCGGCAACTCGGCCGTCAGATCGACGATTGACGCGAAGTGATTTCCGCTTCCCATCGTGACTCCCGACATGCCGCCCAACCAGACTCCGTCGCTCATTTCGCTTGCTGCCGGACTGTTTCTCGTCCACACTCGAGAGTTCAGCCACGCTGCTGCCAGATAGGGCGCCAGAAGCGTAGCCATCGCAGCTGGCATCGCGCCGCTGCTCTTGCAAAATAACTCCGGACGCCCGCTCATGTAGATGCCTGCCACAATGAGCAAGGCGCCCGCTGGCCACAATAGCCACCATGCCGCTCCACCAATCTGCGCGGCCAGGCAAACCAGCACCGCGAACCCAGCCAGGTAACCCATGCCGAGCTTAATTGCCCGCGTATCGCGAACAGGCTCGAATCGCATGGCGGGCGGATTGTCAGGAAACAGAACCAGACAAAATAAGCCGACCCAAACGCCCGTGGGCAAATCAATGAAGTGATGCTGGTAAGTGGACAGTGTTGACAGGCCGGCCAGAATCATCAACGCCCGCATCAGCCAAAGCCGGCCGCCACTAAGATGACGCGAGTACAAGGCCCAAAGGATGACCGTCAAACTCAAATGCAACGACGGCGCTTGATTGAATGGCCGGTCAAAACTCGTCAGCGCATCGAACATCGACCCAAGCAGGCCCGCGGGATGCGGCCGCGCAAAAGAAAACCTCAACGGGAACGCAAGAAACACGCAGACGGAAATTAATTGAGCGGCGGCAAGGCGCTTCACATGAGTCGTCAGTTCCCGCTTCGTCCGGCATACGAACAAAGAAGCCGCATACAAGAAATCGGTGGACCAATACGGAACTATGGTCCAGGCGAGGAACGGAATGTGGTGTTCCCAGCCGAAGACGATTGAAGGCACAAAGGCTCGCCGAGTTGCCGCCCAGTTGGCAAAGCCGTAGGTTACGAAGAAGAACGGCGTCAGAACCATCAGCCAAGCCAGAGCTCGCCCCCACATTGTCGTCACGCCCTAACCCGCTCTGCGACTGAAACCGTAAAAATTCCCCGTTCATCGGTCAGCTGATCGAGCTTGCGAAAGCCCGCGGCCTCAACCAACTGATCCATCTCGGCCTGTGTTCGCCGGCGCATCACCCATGGCTTGTGATCGCGATGGCGCGAGAGCGTTCGCGCGATCATTTCCAGTTGCGGATGCCAGGGCTGGTTCGTGTAGATCAGGTATCCGCCGGGCTCCATCGCATCAGCAAGTCCCCTGAGCGAGTCACGTACAGGTCCATTGTCGGGGAACAGTTCATACAAACCGGAGACCACACACAACGTGGGGCGCGGCGAGACTCCGGCGATGGATGCGGCATCGAACGCATCGCCCTGTTCAAATCGCACGATCGCTTCCAGCCCGCGCTTTTTAATGCACGTCTGGCCTCTTCGGACGTTCTCCGCGCTGTAATCGCGTAACAGAATGCTGTCCGCCTTGACGCCGTCTTCTAGCGCCTCGAAGATGTATCGTGCTTGTCCGGCCGCAATATCGGCAATTCTCACCTCGCGCCCGTGTTTTCTAAGGAACTCGACATAGCGTGCCAGGAATTGTTCGATATGCTGCTTGCGAACTCTGATGGCACGCCAACCGGCGGAGTTCAGGTAAAACCAGTCAATGAATTTCCCTAAGGGCGTAATGCCGGACGCGCGGTTCCGGTACACATAGTCCAAGGTGCTGCCCGAGTCGAACCCGGTGTCGATCCCCAGCCGGATTCCGTCCGAAAGCAGCCCGCCAACTCTAATTCCCAACTTCATCACCGCAAACCGCAGCCGCTTTAGCGAGAGCAACGGAAGTGGGCGCGTCAAAGCATCGAACTCATCTTTTGTAGGACCAATTTCATCCGACGCCAGGAGCGAGGGTTCAATCGGATCCTGGGCAAACATCTTCAGGAGAAAACCACGCGCTTTTTCGAGCGGCAGGCGGCGATCCTTTTCGCCCAGGGTGTCGTGATAAAAGCCATCGAAGACGTGCTGTTCTTTGACTCGCGATCCTAGCCGGGCGTAGAACTCGTGCTGCGGCTTCTGTCGTACCACAAAATCGGCGCCGGAGATCAACAACTGCACCGGTGTCTGAATGGCTTGGGCATCGGCAATTACGCGCTCGGCAGTGCTATAGAGCGCAAGCAGAATTTTCACCGGGATTGGTCTACGGATTAATGGGTCGCTCTCATAAGAATCGACTCGCTCCCGATCATGGGTCAGAGCTTTCGCTCTCACGTACGAGTTGATGTGGAAGTCGCCGAACAGCCGATGAGCCAACTGCAGCGCCAAGCGCGCGAGCGGCACATACAGCTTCACTTCGAAAGCAGGCGTGGCCAGCACCAGGCAGCGGATCTTCGGCGCATAATCATGGGCCCAAGCCACGGCAAGAACACCGCCCACGCTTTGCCCGAGGATCGCGATGTGCTCGATGTCAATTCCATATGTGCTGGAGACGTGGTGAACGAATGTGTCCACGTCTTTCACCAGCGTTCCCAGCGTTACGCTTGATCCGTCAGTGGTCGAGCGGCCATGCCCTCGCGCGTCCCAGGCGAACATGGCCACGTGGGGCAAATCCAATCCGTCCACGACATCTTGTAGTCGCCCTGAGTGCTCGTGTCCCCGATGAAACAGGATCACCGCCTGCTTCGCCCGTCGAAGGAGCACCGGCCACTGCCGATAGAACAACTCGGCCCCATCTTCGGCCCGGAAACAGTGCTCCGTGGCGATTCGCGTTGTGATAACGTCAACCATCTATCCCTCCCGTCAGTTGATTCCGTACCCGGTTAACCACCGTGATGATCAGCGCGATCACCATGAGCTTTGGAAAGAGAAAAGCCGCCCAGGGAGCAACGCTTCCACCCAGACCCCGCCACAGGGCGAGCGCACCAAAGACCACGGCTCTGTCGCTCTTGCCCATGGGACCGTCGTACCGCCTGTTTCCCCCCGTCACCACCCCCAGTAGTCCGGCCATCTCTGTCACGGCCGTTAGCACGAGGACGGTCGCCATCCACCTCGGATCGAAGGGCGGCCAAAATACAAATGGAAGATATAGGAAGGCGTCAGAAAGAACATCGCCCAGTTCGTTCAAACAGATGCCGAGCGCTGTCTCCTGCCCGTACTCGCGCGCCAGCATGCCATCCATCGCGTTCAACGACATGCGCCCGAACAGGAAAACCGGCATCAGCATCAGCCCGACTCGGGATTCGGGGTGGGAAATCAGTAAGAGCCCAAACACTACAGAGTTCGCGCTGGCGGCTAACGTCACTTCGTTCGGCGTTACCCCGAGCGCCGCCAAATGTTTCACCAACGGCCGCAACGTGTTCTGAAAGGCCGCCTTGAACAGGTAAATGGTAGCCGCTTGCTTCAATCCGAACCGCCGCTGTTCGCTTCTTGCGCCGATCGATGTGGCCGTCGTGGTTTTCATGGCTGCTTTCAACCGGATAGTAAAATGAGGGTGACCCGAATAGAGCTTCGAAAACTCTGACAGATCTTTGACAGAATTCTCCTCGAGCGGATGGCTAAGACAGAAAAGCACTTATACGAGTTCGGCCCGTTTCGCATCGACTCTGTGGAGCGCCTTTTGCTGCGAGGCGACTCGACAATCCCCCTCACGCCGAAGGCCGTCGACACGCTTCTGGCGTTGGTCGTCAATGCGGGCCGGGTTGTTGAGAAGAACGAACTGATCAAAATCGTCTGGCCGGACACCTTCGTTGAAGAAGGTGCATTGGCTCGCAACATCTCCGCGCTTCGGAAGGCATTGGGCGATGATATCGACGGAGCCCGTTATGTCGAAACGATTCCGAAACGCGGATACCGATTCATTGCCAGCGTGACGGAGGGTTCGGCACCGGCGGTCGATTCCGCAACCAATCTATTGACCGAATTAGATCCGGAGCCGGCCCCTGAACCGCCCCGCGAAGCACCTGTTCCGTCAGAATCGAAGAGCGTTCGATCGGGCTTTCCAAAGTGGGCCTTATGGCTAATTCCAGTCGCCGTTCTGGTGATGGTCTTGGTGCTCACCTACCCCGGCCTGGTGCGCCGCTTTGCTCCGCAACCGGCCAACATTTCCTCGATTGCCGTCTTGCCCCTCAATAATCCATCGAATGACCAAGCGCAGGAGTACTTCGCCGACGGAATGACGGAAGAGCTGATTAACTCGCTCGCCAAAATCGAAGCCCTGCGCGTGGTTTCGAGGACTTCGGCGATGACCTATAAAGGTGTGCGAAATAAGCCGTTGCCTCAAATTGCCCGCGAATTGAATGTCGACGCCATCGTGGAAGGCTCGGTCCTTCAGTCGGGCAACCGGATTCGCGTGACGGTACAACTGTTCGAAGGCAAGACTGAACGGAAGCTGTGGGCTCAAAGTTATGAGCAGGATCTCCGCGATGTGCTGGTGCTCCAAGGTGAGATGGCCAACTCCATCGCAAGGGAGATTCAAATCAAGCTCACGCCGCGGGATCAGCAGCGGCTCGCACAAACCCGCCAGGTGAACCCGGACGCCTACTTGGCGTATTCCTACGGCCGCTATTGCTGGAACAAACGAACGCCAGACGATTTTCGCAGAGGCCTCGATTACTTTCGCCAGGCAATCGACAAAGATCCCACATACGCACCTGCTTACGCAGGTCTGGCCGACGCCTATGCCTTGTTGGGTTCGATTGGCGCCGACGTGCTCCCTCCCACCGAGGTCATGCCCAAAGCCAAAGAAGCCGCGCTTCGGGCCGTCAAACTGGATGATGGTCTGGCTGAGGGTCACACCTCGCTTGCCTATGTGAAGCTATCCTACGATTGGGATCTGCCCGGCGCCGAGCGCGAGTTTAAGCGTGCTATCGATCTGAACCCGGGTTACGCCACCGCGCATCATTGGTACGCCCACTATTTTCTCGCCATGGGTGAACCGGACCGCGCGTTGGCGGAGGTTCGCCGCGCACGCCAGCTTGATCCGCTTTCTTTCAGCATTAATATCGGCTTAGGATGGTGCCTCTACCACGCCCGGCGCTATGACGAAGCGATTGCGCAGTATCGATCGACGCTCGAAATTGACCCAAACTTTTCACTTGCTCACTGCACGCTTGGGATGGCGTATACCCAGAAGGGGTCATACCCGGAGGCCTTCGCTGAATTCAACAAGGCCCTGAGCCTTCCCGGAAGCCGCTCCTTAGTGTTAGCAAACATCGCTCGAACGTACGCGCTGTCGGGCCGGCCCGCGGAAGCGAGAAAGTTGCTGCGCGAACTCAAGGATTCGGCGAAGAAGCACTACGTTCCGGCTATGTACATCGCCGCCATCTATGGCGCGCTTGGCGAGCGCGAACAAAGCCTTGTGTGGATTCAAAGGGCTTATGATGAGCGGTCCGACTACATGGTATATCTCAAAACGGAGCCCTCGGTCGACGTGTTCCGTTCAAATCCAAAATTCGAAGTATTGCTGAAACGAATTGGCGATGAGCCTCCGCGTTGAAAGTTATTCGATAAAGTCCATTCACTCCTCGCGCAGCAGTGTCAGAGGACTAAGCGACAGCGCGCGTTGCGCTGGAATCCACGTAGCCAGCAAGCCCAGCAATGCCATAGCTACAACAACACCCGCCAATACCAGCGGATCGCGGGGAGTTGCCTGATACACGATCGAAGCCAACACCCGGCTCGCCAAAATTCCGAGGACCAATCCTACCGCCGAACCAAAAGCAAGCAATTTGAACGCCCGTCCCAACGCTGCCTGTAACACTTCCGTACGCTGCGCGCCGAGGGCCATGCGGATTCCCAACTCCTTCAGCCGCTTGCTGACCGAGTACGCAGCCATTCCAAAGATGCCGGTTATGGACAGCATGGCGCCCATCACGCCTAGCACGCCCAACGACAGCGTGGCCATACGCGAACCAAACAGTGCGATGTCCAGTTCTTCGTACCAGGTCTGGATGTAGCAGGGTAGCGCTGCATCCAGGTCGCGCAGTGTCCTTCTCATCGCTGCTGCTAGTCGCTGCGGATCGCGATTCGACCGTACTATTAGAGTCGTCGCATTCGATGGCGCTTGCAGGATGGGGAAGAACATCACCGACTCCACATCTTCGCCGATGTGCTGATACTTTCCCTGTTCCACAATGCCCACCACCTGTACGCGGGTCCCGTCCGGCAGCTTGTAATATCTGTCCATCACGTTTTTTTCGGAGCCGAAGACTTTGCGGGCAAACGCCTGGTTGATTATTGCCACGCGCGGCGCGTTTTTGTCATCGTGCCACGTGAAGGTCCTTCCCGATAACAAAGCTGTGCCCGCCGCGTGGAAGTATTCGGGAGATATGCTGTAAACCATGGCATCTGCCGCTGCATTCGCCGGTTTCAGATCCGTCGTTTCGGCGGTAAAGACAGGCGAGTCGTTCGCGTCAGCGCCTAAGGGCGGCAGATCAATCAATCCCACGGACGCTACGCCTGGAACCTTTTCCATGGCGTCGATCATGCGCTTCTGCATAGCGAGTACTGCGTCGCCCTGATAACCCGCCATACTCAGATCTGTGTCCATCAGCATCGCGTTCCGCGGATCGAAACCGAAATTGCTGTAAAGCGAACGCATCATCCCGCGCACTGCAACGGTCGAAGAAGTGACCAGCACTGCGCAGATCGCAATCTGCACACCCAGCAATAAGTCTCGGGCAGTAACCCGACGCCCACCAGTAGTTCTTGTTCCCGACTTGACGATTTCATAAGGATCCGTGTGAAGCACCTGCTTCACCGGGATCGCGCCAAAGAGGAATCCGCTCACTAACGTCAACAGCACGGCTATTCCATAAACATGTCCATCCGGGTTCACAGCTATATGGATCGGATATTTGTGGACTGGCTGCCATACACTCAATCCTTGCAATAGCATCACGCTTCCCCAGAGTCCGGCAGCGCCTCCGATCGCAGCAATCACCAGAGCTTCGGTAAATAGCGTTCGCAGAATGCGTACGCTGCCGGCTCCAAGCGCGAGCCGCAGGGCAACTTCCCGCGAGCGGTCAGCGGCACGCGCGGCAAACAGGCTGCCCAGGTTGGCGCATGCAGCCAGAAGCGTCAAGCCCGCCAATAGCATCAATGCCGTTAGAAATGCCCGTACGACCGGCCCGGCGGCGTCGCCCCAAAGACCTGGGCGTGCCAGCGCAAACTTCATGTTGGCGTCGGTTTTGGGATAACTCTTTTCCAGATACGAGCCAATAGAGTTCAGATCGTTAATAGCCTGTTGCGGAGTGACGCCCGCCTTCAGACGTCCCACCACCATGTCCATCGCAACGGTCCCGCGCGCGTTCAGGTTATATTGTTCCTGGTTCACGATAGGAACAAAGAAATCGGGAGAGAAAAACAATACAGGCCCTTGGAACCCGCGGGGCGCTACACCGATGATGGTGAAAGGATGCTTGTTGAGCTGGACAACGCGACCCACCACACCGCGATCATCCTGGAAATGGGTGTGCCAATAGGAATATGTGAGCACGACGTACGGAGCACTGTCAGGGCCATGCTCATCGGAGGCGTGGAAAAAACGGCCAAGATGCGGCTGAATGCCCAATACGTCGAAATAGTTGCCGGTGACTTCGTAGAGCCACACCCGAGACGGGTTCTCACCCGTGTTTAATCCTGCCTGACCAGTATTGGAACCGGCGAGACCGTCGAAGCTTCGGCTGCGATCGCGCAGGTCGAGATAGTCGGGATACGATAGCACCGTTGATTTATCGCTCCCGTGCTCGATGGCGTACAGGCTCTCCGCCTGAGGCACATTCAGCGGGCGCAGGACCAGAGCATTCAACACACCAAACACTACAGCGTTTGCGCCAATAGCCAATGCCAGCGTCGTAACCGCCACAGTGGTAAAACCGGGGGACTTGCGCAACATCCGAAGGCTGAGGCGCAAATCCTGTATAAGAGTCTCGACAAAATTGCCGCCGAGCGCCTCGTGGCACTCCTCTTTGAAGCGCACACGGCCGCCGAACTCGATGCGCGCACGGCGTTCTGCCGCCGCACGATCCAGGCCGGTGCGTTCAAGATCATCCGCGCGGTGCTGGATGTGTGAGCGAAGCTCCTCCTCCATGTCGTCCTGCAACCGAGAACGATGAAAAAACTTTGCCGCAAGCGAACGAAAGTAGGCCGCGAAATTCATGTTTCACTCCTCGCGCAGCAGTGTCGTAGGATCAAGCGACAGCGCTCGTTGCGCTGGAATCCAGGTAGCCAGCAAGCCCAGCAACGCCATAGCCAAGACAACGCCAGCTAACACCAGCGGATCGCGGGGAGTTGCCTGATACACGATCGAAGCCAGCACCCGGCTTGCCAGAATGCCCAGGACCAATCCTGCCGCCGAACCAAAAGCGAGCAATTTGAATGCCCGTCCCAAGGCGGCCTGCAAC
>DATBEF010000029.1:0-4065 GCA_036269625.1 Bryobacteraceae bacterium
AACGAACTGTCCCTTTGAGCTTGGCTTCAACGTAGCCGTTGCGTGCCGCATGGCGGTGGAAAGTTACCGGCAGAAACGAACATTGCACTGGGAAACTCAAAAAGAGGAGATCGTCTGATTTCAAGTGATCCGGTTCCTGGCCGCGCTTCTTGCCTCTCTCAGCCTTCTGGGAGAAAACGCCAAAGGTGAAGCCGTGCCAGTCGCCCAGCCGCTTCCGTTCAGTCATAAGCGACACGTCACTGCCGGCCTGAAGTGCGGCGATTGTCACCAGACTCCCGATCCCGGCGAGACAAAGAATTGACTCCCCGAGTTTTATTGGGCACGGCAGATGGGCGGCTCATCGCCTTGAACGCCAAGACGGGGAAGCTGATTCCAGGATTTGGCAACGAAGGCGTCGTCAACCTGCGCAGCGGAGTCGCCGACAATTATCCGAATAATCAATACGGCCTTGAATCGCCACCTGTAATTTATCGAGATCTCGCGTTTACCTGCTCAAATGTTCAGGAAATTCCAGGCAATGGCCCGTCCGGCGATGCCCCCGCGTGGAATGTTCTTTCCGGGAAACTGACATGGACATTTCACACGGTCGCGAGATCGGAAGAACCCGGTCACGACACGTGGGAAGACGAGAGCGCAAGCGACCGGTCGGGTACAAACGTGTGGCGCTTCATTACCGTTGACGCGAAGAATGGCATCATTTTCCTGCAGATCGGTTCTCCGTCTTACGATTTCTACGGTTGGCAGTATCGGTCAGGTTGTGAGGCAACCAGGAGGCTCCCGCACTGAATATGGGCGCAGTAGCGAACAAGGCCCGTATGCACGATTCTGGGACCCCAAGCCCTGCCTTCACCAGCCACCCTGCACTAAATTCTTGGAGACTTCCTAAATGAAAAATAAAATCCTGCTACCAATCGCGTTTTTGTCCACTTTCGCGGCCGGCGTTTCCGGTGCTGACCTGCGCCTCGGCATCATCGGTACAGATACGTCACACTCGGTCGTTTTTGCTCACGCGCTAAATGACGCCGCTAACCCAAATCATGTGGCCGGCGCGCGAATCGTCGTGGCTTATAAAGGCGGCAGCCCGGACGTCGAGGAAAGCCGCAGCCGGGTGGACAAGTTTGCCACCGAGCTACAAGGCAAGCTGGGGGTGCGGTTTGTGGATCACATTTCGGAGATGTGCAGCGCGGTTGACGGTATTTTGCTCGAAAGCCTTGATGGGCGCACGCATCTGCCCGAAATGAAAGAGGCTGTGAAATGCGGCAAGCCGATCTTTATCGACAAGCCGCTTGCCGCCTCGCTTAATGACGCTCGAGAAATTGCGCGAATCGCCGGTGATGCTCACGTTCCATGGTTCAGCGCGTCGAGTTTGCGGTTCAGCGACATCCAGTCCATGAAGCAGGAGCCCATTAACGGCGTGATTGTTTGGGGACCTGGGCCGACTGAACGGCATCAGGAACTGGATCTTTCGTGGTATGGCGTGCATGCCGTGGAAATGCTCTACACCCTCATGGGAACAGGCTGCAGCGAGGTCACACTGACGCATGCGGAGAACGCGGATGTCGTGACCGGCAAATGGAAGGACGGGCGGCTCGGCACGATAAGGGTAGAGCGGCCCTACGGCGCATTCGGGGCGGTTGCGCTTCGTTCCAAAAATAAAGTGGATACTCTCGCCAACATAAAAGTAGATTACCTGCCGTTGGTTCGTCAAATCATTGAATTTATGCAAACGCAGAAGCCCCCTGTGTCGAATGCGGAAACGCTCGAAACATTCGCCTTCATGGACGCCGCGCAAAAGAGCAAAGAACACGGTGGGTCTCCTGTTTCGATGTAATCGGCCGCTGCCGATACTTTTGTTCACTCTCGTAGCCGCGTCGTTCCCGGCGCGCGCGCGGGATTTAGCGCAAATCCCTGCCCACGGCGATGATCCCGTGGATGAGCGGACAGGCATCAAAGTTCATATACATGTGGATTCGTTTTTGATATCTCCCATGGAAACGACGCAAGAAGAGTTCACATCCGTGATGGGCTTCAATCCATCGCAATACCGCGGAGACAATCTTCCGGTTCAAAACGTCTCCTGGTGGGATGCCATTCGTTATTGCAATGCTCGCAGCATTCGGGAAGGATTGCATCCCGCCTATGACCTGTCGACTGGGCGTTGCGATCACCATTCGAATGGCTACCGCTTACCTACTGACGTGGAATGGACGCTCGCGGCGAGTAAATGGCGTTCTGCTCCGGCCTCTTCCGTTCCCGAAGCCAGACCGGTTGGTAATCCTGCACGGATCTACAAAAGACTTTGGCGAGTTTTGGGGATTCTCCTATCCCGATTTCACAGACCTCTATCGCGAAATTCGATCTGTGAGGATCGCCGGCTGGACAGAGGGTAGCGGCACCATCAGCGCTCCGGGCGAGCCCGTCCACCTGGAAGCTCTCCAAATTTCGGCAGAAGTTTTTCCCATTCTGGGAGTCGTTCCCTCGCTCGGGCGCAGCTTTCGGACCGATGAGGACCGGCCGGGCGCAAGGCCTGTCGCCATCATTAGCTACGGCCTGTGGCAACGCCGTTTTGCATCCGATCGAGCCATAGCCGGCAAAACGCTCCTCTTCGACGAGAAAACGTACGAGGTCGTCGGCGTCGCGTCCCCAGGTTTTCAGCCGCCGGGTTTTCAATTATCCGGAGAAGCGGACGTCTACACGCCACTCGGCCAAAGCACTGACCCGCGAATGCACAATCGCGGAGCGCGTTTCATTCAGGTCATAGGGCGCTTGGCCCAAGGCGTCACTCCGAACCAGGCTCAAGCAGAAGCCACGCTCATCGGCCGTCATTTGGCTGAACAGTATCCCAAATTGGACGCCGGCTTCGGCATGCGCATCCATCCACTTTTGCAGCAGGTGGTAAGCAATGTGCGCGGCACGCTTTGGTTGTTGTTGGCCGCGGTTGGACTCGTATTGTTGATCGCCTGCGTGAACATCGCGAGTCTATTTCTGACCCGCGCCATTTCTCGCGAGCGGGAACTCGCGGTGCGTGCGGCTCTTGGGGCAAGCCGCGGCCGCCTCGTGCGCCAATGCATGACGGAGAGCGCCGTTTTGGGGCTTTGCGGCGGCCTTCTGGGCGTTATCGCAGCAACAGTGAGCGTGCATCCATTCGTGACGCTCTGGCCAGGTAACTTGCCGCGCGCGGACGAGATCCAGATCAATTGGCGCGTGCTCTGTTTTGGAGTGGGCGTCTCGCTTTTCTGTGGTCTCCTTTTCGGGCTGACGCCGGCCTTACGCGTTCCCATGCACCGGCTCGAAGAGGCGCTGCGGGCCGGTGGGCGCACAATGACTGGCAACTCGCGCCGTCTGCACGGGCCATTCGTCATATCAGAGATCGCGCTGGCCTTCGTATTGCTGGCTTCCGCGGGGATGCTCGGCCACACTCTGTTGGCGCTCTCTTCTCTGAATCCCGGCTTCAATCCACACATAACGTGCTCACCGCACGATTTGCACTTTCCCCCCAAGCGCTCGACAATCCTTCCCGGATACGGTCAAGCTTGGCAGGATGTACTCGATCGCGCCCGGCGCGTGCCCCACGTGGAATTCGCCGCGCTTGCAGATGTCAACCCAATGGGCGAAGGGCAGGATGTTGGGCCGTACCGGACCACCCCTAATCCGCTGCCTCCTAACGAAGAGCCATTCGCACTCATGTCCTTCGTAACCCCCGATTACCTGAACGTCATGGGTATCCCGCTGCTCGAAGGCCGCTTCTTCAATGAGCACGATCGAGAGGGCAGTAGACCGGTAGTGTTGTCGATGAAAATCTTGCCCGGCATGCTTTTGGCCGCAAGAATGTTGTTGGCCAACACATCTGGATGTTCAGCGCCGCACCGATCGAGATCGTAGGCGTCGTCGGCCATGTGCGCCACTGGGGTTTGGCAGGCGACGAGAGGATGTCCCTGCCGCAGTTGCAGGTTGGCGGGGCGGGTAGGTTCATGTTACGCCACTTTCTCGGATGTGTCAGATGTTTTTTCTCGTCCGAGAATGGCGGCGAGAGTCCAGAAGTCCCGATGACCGATGACCTTCCGG